>NZ_JACJEC010000020.1:0-76446 GCF_014163875.1 Pseudoalteromonas sp. SR43-3
TGAGTATGTTCGTTAATCATAATGTGCCCTCAAACAAGATTTGAAGATCTGATCATGACATTGAGATTTAGTTCAAAAAAATCCCCGCTAATTTCTTAGCAGGGATTTGTGTATAAGAGACAGCTGTAAAGTGCCTTTTTTATTTGGTCGTTACGTATAAGTTTGTTAGTTTAAAAGTAGATTAACAACTGAAGCCGTAAAATTGAAAACCATTCCTATTACTAAGTTAGTCCCAGGTATGTTTGTGCAAAGCGTTACCAAACAAACTGGCAGTATTAAAATTAAAAACCAAGGCTGGGTTAAAACTCAAGCTGGTATTAATAACCTGATAAAAGCAGGTATTTTAGAAGTAGAAATTGACCCAGATAAAACCCTCATTGATTCAGTCCCTGAAAAAGATCCTATCGCTACACCTACAACAAAAATAAAGCGTGATCCTTGGCAAAAAATAAACAGCGCTGAGCAAGAAATGGGAAAAGCAAAAAAGCTTTATGACGAAGCAAAAACACTGCAAATAAAAGCATTTAAAGATATAAAAGCTGGCCGTGATATAGATATAGGGCCGTTTAGAGAACTGGCAAGTGGCTTTATGGATTCTGTTTTTAGAAATCAAGATGCCCTAGCCTGCCTTACCCAAATGCGCCAAAAAGATGCCTACCTACTTGAGCACTCAATTAATGTATCAATATTAATGGGTATTTTTGCAAAACACTTAAATATAGAGAAAGACACTATTGTTGAGCTGACTACCGGCGCACTATTACACGACATTGGTAAAATAAAAATCCCTGATGAAGTGCTAAACAAACCTGGGCGCTTTACAGACGACGAATTTAAAATAATGAAAATGCATTCGCTTTTCAGTAAAGAGATATTAGAAGACTCTGGGTTAACAGGGATCGCGGTAGATATTGCAGGTATGCACCACGAAAGACTCGATGGTAAAGGCTACCCGTTTGGTAAAAAAGGTGACGAGATAAGTCAGTATGTGCGTATGGCGTCAATTGTAGATGTTTATGATGCACTTACCGCAGAACGTGTTTATAAAGCAGGCATGGAGCCAATAAAGGCGTTTAAAATATTAAAAGACGGGTGCCCTGATAGCTTTGATCCTGTGCTGCTTAATAAATTTATTCAATGTATTGGCATCCATCCGGTAGGAACGCTTGTAAGGTTATCGAGTCAAAGAGTCGGTTTGGTCACCGAGAGTAATCCGGGGGCACCACTAAAACCTGTCGTTAAAACATTTTACAGCGCTAAGCATAGCCGCTACACCGAAGTAAAAGATATTGATTTATCTAATAAAAAAACTGTAGACACTCTTGAGTCAGCGATTAAACCTAAAGAATATAACATTGATTTAGAACGCTTTTATAAAAATTCAATATTATCCTAAGCACTATTGAGAGCTCAATATTCTACCGAGCTCTCAACATGATAACTAAGCGCTTACTGCGGCCAGTCTTGCAAAGCTTTTAAGCTAAACTCATAACCATCAAAATCTAGCACACTTTGCTCAGGTGTAATTTCTGTGACTGTTAGAGCTCCTATGCTTTCTCCTTCGTGTAATTCTCGGCCATTTAGCTTGATCCAACGTTTATCAGCACTCGATGAATATATATGCGCTTGATATTTAATACTAGGTAACATTGATTGCAAACCATCAGGTAATAACTCAACAGGCTCAACACGTGATGACGTTTTTGACGCTTGAGTAACTTCATAATCTTGGTTTTTTTCGACATCTTGTATAGCTTGCGCAAATGCATTTTTAAGAGTTGTAGGCACAGCATCAAGCTCAGGGTCACTCGTCTGTTGAGATTGGGTGCTGCCATTAATTGGCTTACCCAATACTTTATATTTACTCATATCAAGTTGAGCCGATGCGGTATTTTGATTTTGCCCAAATACCGCAGTGTTTTGTGCATTATTTGGATTGTAATTACTTTGTGGGTTAAACGCTGGCTGATTATAATTTTGAACAGGCATTACTTGTTGCATGTTTTGCTGATTATAACCTGCTGCGCTCGTGACCTGGCTCGACGGCATAGGAATATACTGACCATTTGGGGTTAATAACATTTGCTGTACACCATTGGGGGTTTGCACATGCACAAGTTGCCCTTCAATCGTTGCAGTATTTGTTGGAGCTACTTTAGCAGGCTCCAACTTAGCTACTTGCTGTTTTTCAGCTTCAGCATCTTCCTCTTTAACGTCTTTGTTAGGCGATGATTTTTCGCTTTCCACCACCTTAATTACAGCGGGTTCCGCTGCGTTTAATAAAGTCGTACTTTGAAACCACTTTCCGGCGGTAAAGCCACCCGCTACCGCAATAAAAGCAGCTAAGCTTGTACCAAATACTAATGCTAATCGTCTATAACGCTTAAGTGCTTGCTGTTGCTTTAACTGCTCAGATTGTAAGTCGTACTGTTCAGCACTCATATCTGATTGCTGCGACTGCTTTAGCGCATCTAATAAATAAGACATAACTTACCTAACTATAAAATAAATGAAAGCCCAATGCCTACGGCAAATAAAGCAGCGAATGCAAGGCTATAGGGTACAAATGACGTTGCTTTGTTAGCTTCGTTAACCGGTGCGACAAAATCCATGGGTAATGACTCATGGGCTGATTTTTTTATTATATCGCTATCAACTATCAACTGCTGCTTTGCAAAAGTCCCAACTAAAGCACGCTCACAGACCAAGTTCATTAATCGTGGCACACCGCCAGTTAATTGATGAACAGCTTGCATGGCATCCATCGAAAAGATTCCTTTATCACACCCTGCAATATGTAACCGATGCTTTATGTAAGCGACTGTTTGGCCTTGCGTAAGTGGTAATAAATGGTAACGAGCCGTTATCCTCTGGGCAAGTTGCCTTAATTCGTTGCGCTTCAAAAGTTCTTGCAGCTCTGGTTGACCAACCAATACTATTTGTAATAATTTTTTATGATCGGTTTCTATATTTGTCAGCAAACGTAATTGCTCAAGCACGTTAGGGGCAAGTAATTGTGCTTCGTCAATAATAAGTATAGTGTGCCCGCCCGATTTATTATTAGTCTCTAAATGCTTTTTTATAATATCGGTAAGACTTTTAAGCGTCGCATTATGAACATCGTAACTAATGTTGAGCTCATCACAAATACTGGCTAATAACTCCAGCTCTGAAAGCGCTGGATTATGGATCATCGCTACTTGAGTGTTTTCAGGAAGCTGCTCTAACATACTGCGGGTAATTGTAGTTTTACCTGTACCTACTTCACCTGTTAATAATACAAAACCACCGTCTTCACCTAATCCATAGGTAAGGTGTGCTAAGGCTTCTTTATGTCGTTCACTTAAAAATAAGTAATGAGGGTTGGGCGAGATCGAAAAAGGTTTTTCGTTCAGGCCAAAATAGCTTAAATACACCGTGATGTTCCTTCGTAATTAAATCACGGCCTATAATGGCAAAAAAATGCGCTGAGTGACAACGTTGTAAGCGCTTTATTATTGAAATAACGTAAATTTATGTAAAACAAAAAAAGTGCGCTGTTTTAAGGCTGCACTTTTGTCTGTCTAATCTTAGTATGCATTTTACTCTTCGTAGCGCACTAACCGTAAATACACATTACTGGTTTTAGCATGTAAGCTATTCAACCCACTATCAAATTGATAAACCCACGCTGAGCTCATTGTGCTTACACCCGATGTATTTGACCAATAGTTTTGAAGCTTAGTGCCCAAAAATACGTCTTCATTAATACTCGGCTCTGTGCAACTGTGCTCTAAAATACTCGCCAATTCTTTAATGTTAGGCATTTGCCAATCATCGTAATCTGCGGTTGTATCATTTTTAGCACCACGAAGTGCTTCTTGCCAAGTAAGAGAAGGTGTTGAGCCCTCACAAAGTTGTGTCTCTGTATTGTAAGTTTGCCCATAACTACAGCGTTGCCACATAAGGCCTGTTTCGCTATCAGACACTGTGCCATCTGCATTTATGGTAAATCTATCTGTCGGTGTTGTGGTATCTGCACCGTCGTAGCACGTTTGCGCCGCTGCAATATTAAAGCTCAAGCTTATAGTTGCTAGTGCATAGAGTAATTTTAATTTCATTATTTTCTCCTAACGACTTCTAACTAAACGTACATAAGCAGTATTTTCTTTTGGATAAGCAAGGTCGTTACCATCACTCATATCAATGATATACGCTTGAGATAAACTGGTACCATCAGCTGCTGTTTGTGAGGTCCAGTAACGTAAATGGCTTAATGCACTTTCACTTGGCATATTAGGAAAAAATGCCTCATCAATTAATATACTTTGCCCTTGTTTACCGTAATCAATTAAGCTCAAAAGCTCTGTATAAGTAGGTAATCGCCAGTTTGTACCACCACAAAAATCTAAATCATTAACTTCGTTTATATAACTTTGTACTCCACAACTTGTATTGTCCGGACACGTTGAATTGGCTGTACTGGTATCGGTAAAAGTCGTATTCCCTACATCCCAAAAGTAATGATTTTGACCATCACGTAACGAAGTATTTGGTACCGTGCCAGATGCCACACTTTTCACCTCCCATACAAGCCCAGTAACATTATCGCGTATACAGGTAAAGTCACTACTATCATCACCAACTTCATCAGCAAACTCATTAAGTTTAGTGTAATCAAACGCTAAATTACCTTTGCCAACTTTATCTAAGCGGTTTGCATAGCTATCGCGTCCAAGCTCTGCATCTTGCGCTGGAAAGTCATCACTCTCACAATTAATACGTTGAGTATTGTTATAACACTCACCAACACCACTATCGTTGATGAGTCCAAGTGCTTTGGGTGATACATCAACAAATAAAGAGTCTGTATCGGTGCGTCCTTTTGAGTCGGTTACCGTGACTTCAAAGCTCAATGTAGACTCAGTATCAACATCTGAGGCAAAAAATATCGTTGTACATTGGTCGCTATTGCTTAATGTTTCGCTATTACCGGTAAGTTGTTGCCATTTACACTTATAGGTATCGGTAACTGTTTCGCTATTTGTTGCATCAAGCGTTACTTGTTCAAACTCTTCAACATTTTGATCTGCGCCTGCATTTGCATCTACTAACTCATTTGTTTTGTTGAGTGTCATTGAATATTGAGTGCTCGCCTCGCCACCCTCATCATCAGTGACAGTTAGCTGCCAAGATAAATTCACGTTGCTTTCAAGTAATGGATGAGAAAAGCTAAGAGTTGATTCATTAAAACTCTCAATATCTAAATCAGGACCCGATAGCAATTGCCACAAATAACTATCAATTTGACCATTATCATCAGGATCGCTCGACTCTAGGGCACTCAAAGTCACTGTATCTTTGTATACAGAGGGAAGTGTTTCAGGAGATGTTTGTGTAACAACAGCAAGAGGTAGTTGGTTATTAGAGCTCACTGAAATAGAAATGTCGTCACTAACAGCGCTACTACCTGTACTTTGATAGCTCACTCTTAATATTATTTCACTATCAGTTTTTACGTCAGGTGCAGTAAGTGTTTGCTCAGCGCCTTCAAGGGGGAAACCTTCTATGCTTGGGCCACTAACTTGTTGCCATGAAAAAGTACCATCAGCGGGGGAACCTTGTGCTGTGATGGTAAATTCAGATTTTTCGATAATTTGTAAATCGGCTCCAGCATTAACAGACGTTTCAACAACTGTATTATCGATATCACCGCCACCGCCTCCACACGCACTCAGTAAACCACACGAAATGAGGGGGATTAAAGCAAACGCTTTCATACGCAGCACCTTATTATGTCAAATAATTACTATAGTGTAATCACTAGCAATAAAGATGCCATTAGAGTACTACATATATGTGTCTTGATGAATACGTACAAACAACTTCGTACCGATTTTACTGTAATCTATTTTGTATTCACGCCCGTCTAGAGCTTGAATAAACAGCAACTGCTTTTCTTCGCCAAATATATCAGCGCTACTTACATAAACCATTTCTAAATAACGCTCTTTTGCATCACGGCGGTTTTTAGGTAATTCTTCTTTAAATGGCTCCAGACCATGTTGCGTTACTTTAATTCGAGGATGAATTTCAGAGTTTACAATCACTAAATCATGCTTTTTATCTTTATGTATTATGGTGTTTCGACCACTTTTTAAAAAGGCTCTCTCTTGACTCATTTTTCTTTCCTACAGTCGTAACTTAATTACTAAGCTGCGACGCTATAAACTGACTAGGCTCGCGCTTCCACTTATTTAAGTTAGCACTAAATGCCCAAATATCTCTATCTAACACGCTGGCAGGCAATAATAAATCGTAACCTGTTAGCTGCTGAAGGTACTTAGTTCTATTAGCAAACATGGCTATAAGCCCAGTATAGCTTATCCCTTTATGGGATGTGTAATGTGTATCTTCTATTAACCATTCTGATGGGCAATTGCCATTTTTGCAATGTTTTTGAACAACTTGCATAAATAAATTACGCTGCTCTATTAATAATTTCCCTGCAATTCTAGGCGCTATGCTTGATAAAAAGTCGTCTATATCATTTACCTTAACGCCAACCGCATTTAATTCTAAATAGTCAAAACCATCTTCTACTTTGGGTATTCCACTGTGATGAAAGTTACTATGAGGCATACACCAAGCTCCGTACTTGTGGCAATAAACGAGCTCAGATTCGCTTAATATAAGGCTATGGTATGGTTCTTGAGATTTTAAAAATCCAATAAAAATAGCCACAAGGCACAAGCTCACTAAAAATATTTCAAGTATGCTAATCTCACCCGGCCTCAGTAAATTAAATAACATAATAAAGACTAAGCCTATAGCACCTACAACAATCGCCTCAATTGCGTTTCGCGCGCCCTGTGCCCGAAACTTAATGACATTGTCAGATTTATCCATATCGGTAAAACACCATATAAAAAACAAACATAATAATGCCCCAAATTATGACCTTTCTTGTTGTTATACATAAGTTACAGCTAGTTTTAAATTTCATACATTACCGCTTTTTCCTCAACAAAATAGGAACAATGAATAAATCTTATTTACTTTTACGCTTAACGCACAAATTTATGAGATACATAACCGTCTTTTCACGGTCTTATTTCGTACAATACTTACAATTCATTTTCAGGTATGAAATCAATGTACTCAAGACAATCAGGTAAAGCACTTTTTCCATTTATTATTACGTTACTTCTAATATTTAGCGTTTATTTATATTTACCCGCTAGCCACGGCGAACAAGCCGATTCATCACAAATGTCTACCCAAGTAACGGCTCATACTGTTACTTCTGAGGAAAACGCAGTGATGATAGAGGCCATCGGTAGTGCACGTGCAAACCAAGCTATTTATATAAAAAGTGCGCAAAACGATTATGTCACAGATATATATTTTAAAGATGGCGACTTAGTCAGTAAAGGACAAAAATTAGTACAGTTACAAAGCCAACAAGAGCAACTTGCAGTTAAAGAACTCGGTATTAACTTACGTGAGGAAAAACGCCAGTTAGATCGCCTTACCGAACTTTCACGCTCGCAATCAACGGCAAAGTCATTACTTGAAGAACAATTATCTCGTGTTGATGCCACTGAAGCTCAACTAGAAAGCGCTAAAACAAAGTTAAATGAAATGACTATTACCGCGCCATTTTCAGGCCTGTTAGGTAAGCGTGAAATATCAGTTGGCGCCTACGTAAGCAACACAACAATAATCACCACACTTGATGATATTAGTATTATTAAAGTTGACTTCAAAGTACCTGAAAAATATTTAGCACAATTAAACATAGGTATGAAAGTACTTACCCAAAACGATGCCTACCCAGGGCAGACATTTAACGGCAAGGTAACGCATATTAGCTCGCGTATTGATTCGGTAACACGCAGTGTTGAAGTAACTGCAAGTTTTGCTAATAAATCAGGATTACTTCGCCCTGGTATGTTACTAAATACAGCACTTGAGCTAAGCAGTAACCAAGCTTTAATGGTGCCAGAAAAAGCGGTTATCCCTTTACAAGACAAACACTTTGTTTTTCAAATTCAAGACGGAGTAGCCAATAAGGTTGAAGTGCATGTTGCTGGCAGAAATAATGGCTGGGTTGCTATCGATGAAGGTTTAAATGATGGCGAGCAAATTGTTACTGAAGGGCTAATAAAAATTCGCTCTGGTAGTAAAGTAAGCGTAAAGGGGTAATACGTGAAAATTACTGATACTAGCGTTAAACGCCCCGTTTTTGCCATAGTAATTAATTTACTGCTTCTTACTTTTGGTCTGGTTGCATTTACTATGCTGCCACTTCGTGAGTACCCTGATATTGAAACACCAATAGTAAATATCAGCACTGAATACACAGGTGCTTCTGCCGAAATTATAGAAACAAAAATAACGCAAATAATAGAAAATCGAATTTCCGGTATTGAAGGCATTAAAAGTATAAACTCATCTAGTCGTAATGGGCGTTCAAACATTACCATTGAGTTTGATATTAACCGCGATATAGATGCCGCATCTAACGATGTACGCGAACGTGTAGCACGTGCACTTGATAGTTTACCCGATCAGGTACGCCCACCAGAAGTGTCTAAGTCAAATAGTGATGAAAGCCCAATCGCATGGTTTGTATTAAACAGCGAAACAATGGACTCGTTACAGCTCTCTGATTACGCACAGCGCTTTATCGTTGACCGTTTAGCCGTTGTAGATGGTGTATCTAACGTGCGTATTGGTGGTGAGCGCCAATACGCCATGAAAATTTGGCTAAACCGCCAAGCAATGGCTGCACGCGGTATTACCTCAAGCGATATTGAAAATACACTGCGTACAGAAAACGTTGAATTACCTGCCGGCGAAATAGAATCAATAGATCGCGACTTTACCGTGCGTACCGCACGTAGTTATAAAGATCAGCGCGATTTTAAAAACCTTGTTATTAAACGTGGTGAAGAAGGTTATTTAGTGCGTTTAGGTGAAGTTGCCGACGTAAAATTAGAAGCTGCCGATGACGAAAGCTTATTTCGTGGTAACGGGCGCAACATGATTGGCCTAGGAATTGTAAAACAAGCTAAAGCAAACACGCTTACCGTAGTAGATAACGCACGCAGTGAACTTGAAAAAATCAAACGTAACCTACCTGAAGGCACCACAATTCAAGACAGCTACGATTCGTCTGTATTTATTAAAGAATCAATTAGTGAAGTTTACAGCACACTTGCCATCTCTATGGGTTTAGTCGTACTCGTTATATTTTTGTTTTTAGGCAATATACGAGCAACGCTTATTCCTGCGGTTACCGTACCGGTCGCACTTGTTGGTAGCTTTATGTTTTTATTAGCAATGGGCTACTCAATCAACTTACTAACTTTACTTGCCTTAGTACTTGCTATTGGTTTAGTAGTAGATGATGCCATTGTAATGCTTGAAAACATTCACCGTCGTATTGAACTGGGTGAGCCGCCATTACTAGCTGCATATAGAGGTGCGCGTGAAGTTGGTTTTGCCATTGTCGCAACCACGCTTGTACTAATATCGGTGTTTGTGCCATTGGTGTTTATGGATGGCCGTATAGGGGCATTATTTACTGAGTTTGCAATGGCGGTAAGTGCTGCCGTATTTTTCTCAAGTGTTACAGCGCTGACTCTCGCACCAGCCTTGTGTTCTAAAGTACTTAAAGTATCAGACAAACCAAATAAATTTAGCCAATGGATGGACCGCCAGTTTACTAAAATTGAAGTAAGTTACCGTAATTCACTCTCCACCAACATAACCCGTAAATGGGGTTTAATGGTGAGCCTATTATTAGCGGGCTTTGTTAGTTACTCGTTGTTTTTACAAGTCCCCTCTGAGCTAACGCCAAAAGAAGACCGTGGCACGTTCTTTATTATGATGAGCGGCCCTGAGGGCGCAAGTTATGAAAATAATGCCGCTAATATGGCTAAAATTGAAGAACGCTTAATGCCTTACTCGCAAGCAGGTGAGCTAAGTCGCGTACTTGTTCGAGTACCTGGCTGGGGTGGCAGCGGCGGTGTTGCTATTGTTGGTATGGCCGATTGGGATAAACGCAAACGCTCAACATGGGAAGTAATGGACGAAATAAGCGGTAAAATGCAAGAAGTTACCGATGTTCGTGCATTTGCCATTATGCGCCGTGGTATTGGCGGTGGTGGTTCATCTCGCCCTATTGAGTTTGTATTGCAAGGTAATGATTATGCACAACTTGCCGATTGGCGTGACCGTATAATTAAGCGTGCTGAACAAAACCCAGGTTTAGTAAGAATCGATCATGATTATAAAGAAACCTTCCCGCAGTTTTTAGTCAGCATAGATAAAAACAAGGCCGCTGATTTAGGCGTTTCTGTATCTGATGTAGGCCGTACACTTGAAACAATGCTTGGCCAGCGCCGTGTTACAACCTTTATTGACCGTGGTGAAGAATACGATGTAATTTTAAAAGGGACTAAAGAAGACTTTACTAATCCTACTGACATTTCAAATATATATCTTAAATCACGAAGCGGTGAACTAGTCCCACTTGATAGCCTTATCAGCTTAAAAGAAGAAGCAACCGCATCGCGCTTAAACCGATACAACCGTATGCGCGCAATTACATTAAGCGCCAACTTAGCCGACGGTTATACGCTTGAGCAAGCGCTTAACTTTTTAAACGAAGTAGCCGCGCAAGAAAACGATATAGATGGCGCCGTAGATTACAAAGGCGAGTCGCAGCTTTATTACGAAGGCGCATCAGCGATGACCTACGTATTTATACTTGCACTCACTGTTACCTTTTTAGTACTGGCAGCACAGTTTGAAAGCTTTATGCATCCGTTCGTCATCATGCTTACCGTACCACTTGGTTTAATGGGCGCTATGTTCGGACTTTGGGCTACAGGACTTACCTTAAATATTTACAGCCAAATAGGTATTGTCATGCTCATAGGGCTAAGTGCTAAAAACGGTATTTTGATTGTAGAATTTACTAACCAACTACGCGATAAAGGCGTTGAATTTAGTGAAGCTATTTTGCAAGCAGCAACTCAGCGTTTGCGCCCTATTATTATGACCTCGCTGACTACGGTTATGAGTTCGGTACCTTTAGTACTTGCTTCAGGTCCGGGCGCTGAAAGCCGTATGGTGATAGGTGTAGTCGTGTTTACTGGGGTTATTGTATCGACCCTACTAACTCTTTTTGTTGTACCTGCTGCATATTATGCACTTGCACGTAACACTCAATCACCTGAATTTTTACAGCAAAAATTAGACAAACAAGCCGCTGAAAAACCTTTCGAAGAGATCTAGCCTCTTAATTGCGCCGTAACCTTGTTGTTGCGGCGCATACAATTTATGCTCGCCTTTAAACCCCATATACATTTTAGGAATACTTATGAGCTCAACAACGCAAGTAGCAACATTTGGTGGCGGCTGTTTTTGGTGTATAGATGCTGCATTTAGACGTGTAAATGGCGCACTAACCGTAAGCTCTGGCTACACCGGCGGTGAAACAAATAACCCAACATATGATTCTGTATGCTCAGGCACAACCGGTCACGCTGAGGTTGTTAAAATTGAATTTGACGCGACTGTAGTTAGCTTTGAAATACTCTTAGCAATGTTTTTCACACTGCATGATGCAACACAATTGAATCGCCAAGGTAACGATATAGGCACACAATATAGAAGTGTGGTTTACTATCACGATGAAGCTCAACTTAAGCAAACCAACGAAGTGATAGCTCAACTGCAATGCCATGTCGCTGAGCCAATTGTTACAGAAGTCAGCCCTGCCACTACGTATTACCCAGCAGAGCATTATCACCAAGATTACTATAACGAAAATCCACAGCAGGGTTACTGTAGTATTTTAATAGCACCTAAGTTACACAAGTTTGAAACCGTATTTAAAGAGCTCTTAGCTGACTAGCTAATTTTAGTTGTTAAACTTAGCTACACATTAAAGAGCCCGACATAAGTCGGGCTTTTTAATATTAATAAATACCGTTAAAACTGGTAGCTTGCGCCTGCAAAAAAGCGACGCTCTGGCGTGTTGTAGTAATACACTTCACCCGTTGTAAAATCAGCGTTTGAATCAACAGCGTTATACTCTTTATCAAATAAGTTTTCTACACGAAGCGAAACTTCAATATGTTCATTTACTTGATAATTACCCGCTAAGTTCCAAAGTGTATAAGAGCCTAAGCGAGTCACAACACCTTGTCGGTCGCTACGGTATTGCATGTCTAAGCTTGCATCAAAAGCACCAAACTGTTTTGCAAGTTCCCAGTTAAAAGTACGTTTAGCAACATTACGTAACTCTGCGCCCGTTTCTTCGTCTTCAGCGCTTAAGTAAGCAAAGTTAAGGTTGCTATCAAAACCAAAAAACTGCTGAGATAAGCTAAATTCAACCCCTTCGTAGCGTGCTTCATTTAAGTTAATAGGAACAAAGTTAGAATCTAAAGATATCTTATCTTCAATATCATTTCTAAAAATAGCAACGTCAATACTTGCTATATCAAAATCTACATTTAACCCAATCTCTTGATTTAATGATTTCTCAGGCTCTAAATCAGGATTAGATGAAGGTGGAAAACCAGGAAAAGCCGGAAAGTATAAATCGTTAAATGTAGGTGCTTTAAAACCAGTGCTTTGGCTTATGCGGAACGTGGCGTCTTCAGATAAATGATAACCCGCAGCGGCTGTATATGTTGTTTCGTCGCCAAATTGTTCATCATCGTCTTGGCGAATTGTTAAATTAGCTAACACTTTTTCAGCATTGTAATAAGCCCCAACAAATACTGCTAATACATCACGCTCTTGCATATCATACTGCGTTGAACTGTGCGATACATCATCGTTGTACCAGTTAACACCACCGCTAATATTAAGCTCTTCAGATAATATATATTGACCGTTATAATCAAATTGCACACGTTTCGTTATAAAATCATTTACACCAAATGCTGAGGTATCGTGAGAATCATCTGTTGAAATAGCAATATCAATACTATGCAATTGGTTAGTGTAGTTTTTACTCCAACCTGCAGAAAGCTGATAGTTTTTAAAATCACCTGTTTCTATAGTACTTGTGGCTGGACTAAAGCGACTGTCGTAATCTGCATAGCCTTCACTGTATTGACCTAATAACTTAAAGTCGCCGTAATGTGCATCGGTGTAGTTTACTTTAAAACCAAGGTTTTTATTTTCATAGCCATCTTCATCAGGTGCTACGCCTTGCAGTGCATCAAAGTTATCTGTTTTTTCAAAGCCTGCATTAAATGCTGTTGTTATATCATCTGATTTTACAGAGCCTGCAACTTGATAATTTTGATAAGAGTCAGAACCAAATGTAGCGCTTAGGGATAAGTTATCTGACTCACGCGTAATAATATTAATAACACCAGCGAGTGCATCAGAGCCATAAACAGCCGCGCGAGAGCCTTTAATAATTTCTATGCGTTCAATACTATTTAGAGGGACATTATTTAATGCTTTTTGACCTAGTGTTGCTGAGCCTGTACGTACACCGTCAATTAAAATCAACGTATCGCCAGAGCCCGTACCACGAAGTGACACACCTGTATTTTGACCAAAACCACCGTTTGGATTAACTTGAAAACCCACTTGCGTGCTTAAAAGTGTAGGTAAATCGCGTACGTTACTAGCTTCTATTTCAGCACGTTCAATAACATTTACACTCGCTAAAACTTCGTTAATTGATTGCTCAAACTTATTAGCTGTAACGGTTATTTTTTCAATTGATTGCTCTGCACCAGACACAGAAAATGAAAGCGCAGCAGAAATTGCAACGCCTAGAGTTGTTTTGTTTAACATGAGATCCCCTACCTTTGCCCACCGCAAAGATTTAGTAAGTAAGATTGCATCAAGGCCGGTCTCCGGACTCAGTAAGCACATAAAAACATGCAATACTCTACCGTTGCGGGGGCAGTGTTGGGCTTGTAGTCATCATGAAAACGCACCAACTTCCCGATTATCCTGCTAAAAAAATCATTACATGAAGTGGCTAGCAAGCACCTTGAAAATATGCCGTCATTGTGAGCATTTTGTTTACAGATGTCAATGGACGTCTATATAGCTAAAAGCTATTTCAGTTCAGTGCTGTATTATTATAGCTTGACGGAATACCGTACTTATCAAGTAGCTTCTGAAGTTGCATTTGTGTAGTAGGTAAATTTAATATTTCATCCATTTTGCGACTAGATATTTTATTTGATTGTGAGTTAATCAAAAAATGTGTTTCATACACTGCATCTGGTACGTCACTCTTAAATAGTAAATCCATATTTAAGATATTCTGCTTTTTAAAATACTGATAAGCAATACTGTTTAAAACCCCGACTTCAGCGCGCCTTAATAGCAGCATTTTAACTACATTGAATTCATCGATTGTAAGGCTTACCTGGTGCTCTTCTCTCAAGTATTCGGCATTTGTATTAAATCCTGCAAATCGATACGAGTACCCTAAAACCCCAACTTTGGTTAATTTGTCCAGATTGTCAAAATAAGTTTGTTCTGATGCATTCTCTTTGAGTGTATAAAGCTCGTTTTTGGTGATGGTATAAAATTCAGTTTTTTCAATGTTTTTCTGCGTTGTTTTTGGCAGCCATTGCATTGCCATTAAAAATAAAACGTCGAAGTTATTTTTTTCAACAGACAAAGTAAGCCTTTTTACAGGTAAAGAAATAAGTATAAAGTTAAATTCCTCCTGTGCGTCGTTTAAAATATTAATAAACTCAGGAGCAAAGCCCTGCTTTTTTTGCGCGTTAATAATAATCGGAAAGTAGCCATCTTCGACCAATACATCAATATCAACTGGCTTTGATAAGCTTGGCTTGGTAAATATAAGCAAAACAAATAACAGAAATAATTGATGGGGTCTCATTTTAATACCTTCTAGAGTGAAATTTTTATTATATTCAATTAAATATAATAGCTTAAATATCAAAAGGTGGATTAATACATGCAGAACTACGAGAGGATAAGGTGGGAAAGTTGTAAAAAATTAAGTAGCTTTAATCTGTCTGCAAATATAGACAAATTAAAGCATTTTTATTAAAAACAGTTTATAAATTAGTCGCGAAAGTTTTTAAACTGAAAAGGCTGACCTAAATCGGCACTGCGTACTACCTGCATTGCCTCTTGAAGATCGTCACGCTTTTTACCTGTCACACGCACTTCTTCGCCTTGAATAGCGGCTTGTACTTTAACTTTTGAATCTTTAATGGCTTTAACCACTTTTTTGGCCATGTCTTTTTCGATACCTTGCTTTAACCCAACGTTACGAAATACATTTTTTCCTGCACGGCTAATATCTTGAAGTTCTAAACTAGCTACATCCATACCGCGCTTTGAAATTTTTCCCGCTAAAATATCGAACAACTGCATAACTTGAGAGTCAGCTTCTGCTTTAAGCTTAATTGTTTTATCGTTTAGCTCAATAGATGCATCAACGCCTCTAAAATCAAAGCGAGTCTCTAGTTCACGGTTTGCGTTATCAACCGCATTTTTAGCTTCGTTCATTTCTACTTCAGATACAATATCAAATGAAGGCATTAGTATACTCCTAACTATTTAATCTTAATTTTATGTGGCAATTATAACGCTAAAATTATAAATCTTTACATTTTTCTGCATCTTGTTCAGGTGCGATACTAAATTAGTTTGATATACTTGCGCCTCTTTTTTAAGCGATTTTAGGATTTGTCGTGACAAGGCGTGTTTATCAAGCAGTTTTTTTAATCAGCATAGTGGCTTTCACCTTTTTATTTGCTAAAGAAATAAAAGGTGGCGTTGTAAATTTATTCCCTCATGTTGATAAAGTCGCCCATTTTGGGATTTTTTTTATATTAGCCATAATAATGGATAAGGCTTTTAAGCTTCCTTTATATGCTCAAATACTCTTATTAGCAGGCTATGGCGCCTCGATAGAAATAATGCAAGACGCACTACCTTATAGGCAAGCATCACTTGGTGATTTTTTTGCTGATTTTGCAGGTGCTGCAAGCTACTTTTTACTTAGAGTAATTTTTACACCTCGAAAAAAGAACCCACATGGCTAATATTTTAATCGTTGGCGATGGCGCTATTGGCTTATTGCTGAGCCACTTTTTGAGCGCATCGCATAATGTCAGTGTTTTAACTCGTAAAAACCCAACAAACACCCGCTTTTACAGCAGAGGTAAGGGTGCATCAAAAAAAATTGACGCTAAATTTATTTCATTAAATCAGCTAGATAAAGCAACTGAATTTGATGTAATTTTATTTACCGTTAAAGCTTTTCAAGTGCTTGATGCGTTTTCTCAAATAAAGCCATTTTTACCAACACATTGCTCTGTTGTACTTTCGCACAATGGAATGGGCAACGTTGATGAGATAAATAACCAGCTAAACACCCATCAAGCACTCTACTTTTTAACGACAAGCATAGCGGGCTTTAAATCAAACCAATATATTGTGCAACACACAGGTGAAGGACAAAGCGTTATTGGTGGCTGTAATGAGCTTGCACTTCAAAATAGTGCGCCAATAGCTGATACTTTTAAAGTAATACCCAACCTAAAGTTTACTAATAACATTCAGCAGCTTCGTTTTGAAAAGCTACTCGTCAATATTGCCATTAATCCATTAAGCGCTTTAAGTAATGTAAAAAATGGCGAATTACGTGCACCTAAGTACAATACAATAATTTTTAATGCACTCACTGAAGCATGCAATATTGCAAAGGCTCAAGGGCTTAATATCCCATTAATTAAAGCTCTCAATACCGCTTATAAAATAATGGAGTTAACCGCAAATAATTACTCATCAATGCAGCAAGATATAGCTCACAATAGAGAAACTGAAATATCAGCTATATGTGGCTATATTAGCCAACAAGGTAAACTTCACAGTATTCCAACGCCTTACAACGATGAGTTGTTAGTCAAAATTCAGGCAAAAAAAAGCGTGGTATAAACCACGCTTATATAAGCTTTTAACTTTACGGGCGATAAACTTTTACAGTTTCGAAGCCCTGTTCGTGCAGCATAAGTGCCTGTAGTTGGCTCATTACGCCTCTGTCACAATATAAATAGTAGTCGGTGTCTTTTGGTAAATCACCAAACTTAGTAGCCAAACGGAAGAACGGCAAATGCACCACTTCAACACCATCGATTGCAAGCGGTGCAGCTTCTTCTTCTTCTGGTGAGCGAATATCAATTACTACAGAGCCTGCAGGTAAATCAGCAACCGACTCAGCCTCTTTTAGCTCTTGCTTGGCTTCTACGTCAATATCGCGTACATCCATTATGCGCGCGTTATTTACTACGGTATCTAGCACATCAAAATCGAACTTTTCTTCTTCGGCTTCTATTACTTCAATTTTGGCTTTAACTGTCGGTTTTTTAGAAATAACACCACAATATTCAGGCATCGTTTCAGCCATTTCAGCTGTACCAATTTGGCGAGCAAGATTAATAATTTCTTGTTTATCATTTTGAATTAGCGGGCGTAAAATAAGCGTTTCAGTAACGCGGTCAATCACGCTTAAGTTCGCTAATGTTTGACTAGATACTTGGCCAATACTTTCACCAGTGACAAGCGCCTGAATGTTTAACTTTTCAGCCACTACACTTCCAGCTCGCATCATCATACGTTTAAGTACAACACCCATTTGGCTGTTTTCAACGTTTTCTAGAATTTCAGCAACAACAGGTTCAAAATCAACTGTTATAAATTTAACTTTATGTGTTGAGCTGTATTTTTTCCATAAAAAATAGCTCGCTTGCTTAACACCAATCTCGTGCGCTGCGCCACCTAGATTAAAGAATAAAAAGTGCGTACGTGCGCCTTTACGAATCATTTGGTAACTTGCTACGCCAGAGTCAAAACCACCCGACATAAGCGAAAGCACGTCTTCTTGCGTTGGTAGTGGAAAGCCCGCCATACCAAAATGCGTTTGCGAAACAATATAAGCTTTATCGTCTTTTACTTCTAAGCGTATTGTTACTTCTGGACGGCTAAGTTTAACGCTTGCGCCTTCAATATGTTGATTTAGCCCACCACCAACATAACGCTCTAAATCAGTCGAGGTAAAGTCGTGTTGGCCTATACGCTTAGCACGCACACAAAAGGTTTTACCCACAATTGTATGACCCACTAACGCTATTGTTTTTTGATAGATATCATCGAGAGTTTCAAATTGCGTCTCAGTTACTTCAATAAACTGAACGATACCAGGTATGCGTTTAAGGCTGTCGATAAAATCAAGGCGAACTTGTGCATCTTCAAGCTTTGTAACAACTGAAATATTATCCCAGTTATTTCTTACTTGTACTTTTTCGTCAAGACGTCGCAATACAATCTTAATGTTATTTTCTAACACTTTAGTAAAGCGTTTACGGACCGAACGGCTTTTGATGGCTATTTCAGGATGTAGTTTGACGATAAATTTAAGCATAGTTCACTCTTAGACTGCGGGAATTCGCGCTCCCAGGCATTTGGCGCGCGATTATAGCAAAAAATTCAGCGTCTAGGAAACAACCAATAATTATCGACTAAGCAACCGCGAGGGCCTGTTTATCTTTCGAGGTTAAATTTGCAGCAGTGTGTTTGGTATTTTAGCAAGGCAGAGCCTATGTAGCGTGGTTATTCCCTATAAATAGGCGATAACGTAGCATAAATGCTAAACATACGCTGCTCGAAGGATTCTGCCTTAGGGCAATTAACTCTTTGTTGCCTATATAGATTTAGTCAGTAAGGTAACGCAGGAGCAGTTACCCTACTGGCTTACAAATCTCGCATCGCGATTTAATCGCTCCTAGATTGAAAAATTTTAATCTTGAAGGGTCACAGCCCCTAAGGCTTGTTGTGCTAACTCGGTGTATTTTTCGCGTAGCAGGTTCATTTTATCGATACTTTTATCGGTACTGTACGCTCTAAATAATGTTAGTACTTTTAAAATACCGTGATATATATCTTGCTCAGCAAGGGTACCGCTTGGCCTACGAGCCTTAATATAAGGCGTCCAAAAGCTAACAGTTAACTTTAGTGTATGGGCTAAATCAATGACATCTTGCTCATCAATAGCAATCATTTCACTATCGCGAAGACCTAGAATAATTTTACGAACTTGCTCTAATAACTCTAACTGAAAATCAATGTAAGCTTGTTTTAGCTCAGTGTCTCTGGCGAGTATATCGCCAAGATTGTCGTAAAAAAAATGGTAACGCCACATCAATTCAAATAACGAATCTAAATAAGCCGTTAAATGATTAAATGCATCATCATCTTTATTAATAGGTTTAAAGTGAGTATTTAAATGATCGCGATACAGCGCAAAAATATGACGGATAATGTCTTCTTTATTTTTAAAATGATAATAAAGATTACCCGGGCTCATCCCTAAGTTTGATGCAATATGATTTGTCGTTATTGCACGCTCACCATTTTCGTTAAACAACAAAATACTGGTGTGTATTATTTTATCCTTGGTATTCATATGCTAATACTCAAATTATCTACAGGCTACATTACACTCAAAAGAGGTAAACAGTATAAACAAATATGAATCATTAAAACACTCAAACCTTGGACTGACCTGTTCAAAGAAAGTAAGTGTTTATATGCTTTATTAGCTGGGCTGCTTTGTGGCATAAACACTGTTAAACTAGCGCTAAAATCATAAATAGTGAACATTATGAAAGTTATTGCAATTTACCCTGGCACCTTTGATCCACTAACCAATGGTCATACAGATCTTATTCAACGTGCAGCTAAAATGTTTGATACCGTATTAGTTGCGGTTGCGAACAACCCAAGTAAGAAACCCTGTTTTAACCTTGAAGAACGTGTTGAACTTGCAAACTCTATTTTAAGTCACTTAGATAATGTTAAGGTCATTGGTTTTTCTGGCTTATTGGCTGACCTTGCGCGCGATCACAATGCTAATGTGCTTATTCGTGGTATTAGGGCTGTATCTGATTTTGACTATGAATTTCAATTAGCTAACATGAACCGCCGCCTGAATCCTGATTTAGAAAGTGTATTTTTAACACCCGCAGAGCGAAATTCATTTATTTCATCAACGCTTGTTAAAGAAGTAGCACGTCACAATGGTGATGTAAGCGAGTTTGTAGACCCTGTAATTGTCAAAGCGCTAAAAACTAAATTGGGCTGTGGTGCCAGTTAATAATAAATAAGGCCTGTTAGCACTGAAATCCATTACTAATAGGCCCTTTTATTGAACACTTTATTTAGCTTTCCTTCTAACCAAGCAAGTTTTAAAACATCTTTACCTATAAAGAAAACTAAAACCATGGTCAAATCTGTAAAATTTATACCTACTATGTACACCCACCAGAACCACCAAAATTCATAATGGTGCATAACATCATTATCTATATACATTGCAAAAAATAGTAAGGTGTTTATACCTAAACCAAATAATAAATAAATGTATACACCGCTAATTTTTATAAAAAAACCAGATAAAATAATAACAAATAGAGTAATAATATCGAATAAGAAAAAATCGAAGTAAGTTATCGCATCCATATCAATAAAAATACTAGAAGAGTAAGAAAGTGCCATGATGAAAGACAGCCAAACAATGCTTTTATCTGCGCTATTTATCGAACTTACTAAAGAATATAAAAAAGCCATCAAAAAGCCCCACTGTACAAAAGCTCCTATATAAAAAGAGATATTTGTATTTAAAAGTAGCTCAACCATCTTACTCCAACACTAGATAAATAAAAATTATGCCGCTTTACGGCAATATCAAAAAAGGCATAAAACCACTGTTGTATTCAGTTGAACTTTACCGCCTCACCCATTTAAATATAACTTTTTAACACTCTTTAGGAGCTTGTTTAAGCCTAAAACATCCTTATTGATGATTAATACCAATGCCATTGTAAAATCGACAAAGTACATTCCGAATGTGTAAATGGTCCAAAACCACCAGTAGTAAAGAGTGCCAACGATTACAATGTCGTAATGCATACCCAGGAACAGACACGCATTAATAAATAGACCAACAATTACATAGACAAAAGCAATGGGGACAGGATTTTTACATACAGCTCGCCAAAGTAATAAAGTACCTATGGTAACAAAATCAAAATAAAAGTAATTTAAGTGAGGAGTAGAAGTTCGAGGATCCATAAAAAGACTTGAAGTATAAGAAAGCAGCATAATGAATGATAACTGTAACAGGCTTTTATCTGCCTTATTTATACTTGCTGATAGATTATATAAAAATGAAATTAAAAAAACCAAGTAAATAACAGCCCTATATTATCGCCTAAATCGACAAGACTCCAGAGCAGGTCAGCCATCAACTATCCTCTTCAAACTCGTAATCAAACCATTTTTATATTTCATTAAATATAAAAAATCTTTGTTTATAAAAAATATAGCTACCATCATAAAGTCGGCTAAATTAACAACAATTGAATAAAAAAACCAAAACCACCAAGGTTCATAATTATTAAAAACTGACACATCTATATACATACCAAGAAATAATGATGAGTTTATAGTCAGCCCTAACAACAAGTAGATCGATATAAGATTTTCAATAATGAAAAACCTTAAAATAAAGATGGCTAAAATAGTTGCTATATCAAACAAAAAGAGCTCAAGGTACGATATGTGTTGTATATCGATAAACAGGCTTGAGGAGTAAGAAATTGACATAACAAATGATAACCATACAGCTTCTTTTTTAGGTGTGTTAATACTTACAACTAATGAGTACAAAAAGGCCATTAAAAAGCCCCACTGTACAAATGCACCTATGTAAAAAGAAATTACTGGATTAACTAGAATATTATCCATTTTTTTTGAGATTTGTATTGAATACTAGTGACAGAATCATTAAAACATCGAACATATTAACGCCAACAGAATAAACACTCCAATACCACCAAGGCTCATAGTTATATAAAACGTATAGGTCATAATGCATTATGAGAGTGAGTACAGCATTTGTTGTTAACGCAAAGATGATGAAGTGAAAGGCTGCAGAACGTTGGAGTACTTTTAAGTGCTCTAAAATTAATAGAGCTAAAATTGTGATTAAATCATAAAGCGCCCAGTTTAAATATAAACTTTCTAATAAGTTTATATAACCACTGGAAATATATGAGCAGAGCATAAGCGCAGATAAATAAACCGAGGATTTATTTTCTTTATTTATACTGGAGGCTAAACAATATAAGAAGGCCATTAAAAAGCCCCATTGAGAGAAAGCTTCTACATAATCCATCAGGGCTTCAGTAACGTACATTTAAGCTAGGTTACTTTATGGGTATCGTTTGACTTGAAGTAGCTGAGAGTTTTATTTTTTAATTTATGAAAACCGAGAAAGTCTCTATCTACAATAAGAGCTACAACCATTGTTAAATCAATAATAAAAACAGATATTGTATAAATATCCCAAAATATCCACGGCTCTTGATTGCCATAAATAAACATATCAATATGCATTGATAAGGTTAAAACTAAGTTTACGCTCAAACCTATTATTAAATATAAAAAAGAATCTGAAGTTTTTCTAATGAAGGCAAAGGCTATAAACAAACATATAATTGTAGCCAAATCGTAAATAACCCAATCTAAATAAGTAATATTATATATTGACAGCCAAGTAAGAAAATAATCAGATGATGAGTATGAAGTCATCATAATGAATGAACTGAGTAATAAAGTTGTGCCTCTTTTAACATCTAAGCTGTAAACAAAAATATTAAAAAAGAAGGCCATTAGAAAAGCCCACATTATCAAAGCTGAAAGCGAGAAAAAACCAAATAACTCAGTTAAAAACATTAAAAACCTTAAAATTACTTAGGGCGGAGACCACCTGGCAATATGATAGAACCGCGCTGTAAGCTATCACTACTTGCTGCAGAGATAGCCTCTTGAGAGAAGCTTACTGTATCAGATTGCAGGGTTTTAGGGCTAGCAGTTTGTTCCATTGCAGGCTTTAATTGTTGTGTTTTGTTGTATGCTTGCATTTGTAATTGGCTATTAGCTGAAACTTGCATGTGATTGATCCTTGTAAAAGTTTTATTTATATTTGGTGCAACTTTTAACCACATTATTATGTAGATAAATGCATTACCTGTTTTAAGCAGTGATAGCTATTTTGCTATCTATCTTATACATAGCAACCAATGTGCCAACTTTTTTTGACGCATTAAAATTCACTCAAAAATATAATCAAACCAAACAACTCCGACCAGTTTACTGCAAATATAAAAAAACGCACAGGGATAACCGTACGTTTTTTGTATCCAGGGAGTTTAAGCTACGTATTTACACGGGATCTCCGCACGTGTACTTAGCTTCAAAATATATTCCATTGCTACTTCGTCACAATTTTCTTTACGAAGGCAAAGTTCACAATCTTTCATTACTTTTTCAGGCAAAGAGTCTTTGCTACAAAAAGTAAAACGTTGTTGTTCAAAAAAATCGGGGACACGGGTCAATACAATAACTCGGTTAAGTGCCAATTTTTTGGCTTTAGTAAGTAGGTGCTCTACAAGCTGTCTACCCTGCCCCGTCACTTTACTTTTTGGGTCTATACCCAATGAGCGTATTTCAGCAAGGCCGGTATCGTAAATGTATAACGATGCACAGCCCGACACTTTTCCATTTATTTCAGTAACTGCAAACTCGTTAATAGAGTGCACCATATCGCTTTTTGCACGAGGTAGGTTTTCGCCTACCGTTGCCCAATGCTGTATAAGTGTTGCAATTGCCTCTACATCATCTAAATTTGCATCACGTACCGTTATTTGCTGTTTTTTTTTGGCTTCTTTAACAGCATTAGTTACTTGCTCAATAGACGTCCCACCAAGCGCTTGACGCGCTTTTATACACGCATCAATTTCAAGTACTGGGTAAACATCATCTTCAAATACAGTGTTTACTGATTTGTACTGCTCAAGTGATAGCTCCTCAAGCGTTTTACCTTCGCTAATCGCAAGCTGTACAAGTACACCCACAATGTGATGCCCTTCTCTGAATGGCACACCTTTAGCAACTAAGTAATCAGCAAGCTCGGTGGCATTAGCGTGGCCGCCTTTTGCCGCTGCTAACGTTTTATCGCCATTTACTTTTACGCCTTTAATACATGCTTGCGCCATATGAATACATGCAAGCCATGTTGGCATAGCGTCAAACAGGCCTTCTTTGTCTTCTTGCATATCTTTATTGTATGCAAGTGGCAGCGCCTTTAATGTCATCATCATAGCGCTAAATGCACCAAATACACGTCCGGTTTTACCGCGAATAAGCTCGAGTGCATCAGGATTTTTTTTCTGAGGCATGAGCGATGAGCCTGACGTGACGTTATCAGCAAGCTCTATAAATCCGGCTTCACCCGAATTATAAAAAATCAGATCTTCAGACATACGAGATAAGTGAATCATCGAAATAGACGCACAACTTAAAAGATCTAACACGAAGTCACGATCAGATACGCCATCAAGGCTATTTTTTGTAGCCGCTGTAAAACCTAATCCGTGGGCTAATGCTTGGCGATCAATCGGATAAGCTGTACCTGCTAATGCACCACTGCCTAATGGGCAAAAATTCATGCGCGCTTTAGCATCTTGCAGGCGGCTTTCATCGCGCTCTAGCATTTCTACATACGCCATACACCAGTGGCTAAACAATACTGGTTGTGCGCGCTGTAAATGCGTGTAACCTGGCAATATTGTGCCAAGCTCTCGCTCTGCAAGCGCTACAAATTCGCCTTTAAGCTGTGCAATGGCATCTAATAAATGATCGGCTGTATCACGGCACCATAGTCTAAAATCGGTGGCAACTTGGTCATTACGGCTTCGGCCTGTATGTAATTTTTTAGCTAAATCACCTACTTTTTCAATTAGAGCAGCTTCAACATGTGAATGAATGTCTTCTGCACCTGAAGTAGCAACTGATTGTGGATCAGCTTTAACTTCTTCAAGTAGCTCATTTAATGCAGCAACTAATTTTGTATGCTCATCACTTGAAAGTACATTTACCTGTTCAAGTGCACCAGCCCATGCCACAGAGCCAATAATATCTTGCTCTGCTAACTGGTAGTCAAAGGGAAGAGAGTCGTTAAATTGCTTAAACGCCTCATCTGGACCCGTAGAAAAACGTCCGCCCCATAATGCCATGAAATCTCTCCAAACCCTGTAGTGCCCCTTTTATAAGGGGCTATAAATAATTTACTTTTTAGCCAATGCTGAAATTCTGCTTGAAAGCGAGAATAAACGAATAAAGCCTTCAGCGTGTGACTGGTCATATACATCATCTTCGCCAAATGTAGCAAATGCTTCGCTGTATAAGCTATTTGGTGATTGCTTTTGAACCGCAGTTACTTGACCTTTATATAGCTTAAGTACCACTTCACCTGTTGCCACTTTAGAAAGTGCTTCTGCACCGGCTAAAATAGAATCTTTAAGTGGTGTAAACCAACGTCCGTCGTACACTAAATGTGAAAATTCACCACCTAGTACTTCTTTCCATTTACGGCTTGCTTTATCAAGCACTAGCTCGTCAATGGCTTGAAGCGCAGCCATAATTACTGTGCCACCTGGTGTTTCATAACAACCGCGTGACTTCATACCTACTAAACGGTTTTCTACAATATCAACACGCCCAACGCCATGAGGTGATGCAATATCGTTTAATTTAACTAAACAGTCATATGGTTTAAGTTCTTCGCCATTTACAGCAACCACTTCGCCTTCAACAACTTTTAAAGTTACTAGTTCTGATTTATCTGGTGCTTGCTCTGGAGAGTTAGTCCAAGTCCATACTTGCTCAGTTGGTTGACACCATGGATCTTCAAGCTCACCACCTTCGTGCGAAATATGCCAAGCGTTAGCATCACGGCTATAAATTTTTGTAGCAGATGCTGAACACGGAATGTCACGCTCTGCTAAGTAATCAAGTAATGATTCACGACTCGATAAGTCCCACTCACGCCATGGCGCAATTACTTTTAAATCTGGAGCAAGGGCTGCAAAACATGATTCAAAACGAACTTGGTCATTACCTT
Source organism: Pseudoalteromonas sp. SR43-3 (assembly GCF_014163875.1). Lineage (NCBI taxonomy): Bacteria > Pseudomonadati > Pseudomonadota > Gammaproteobacteria > Alteromonadales > Pseudoalteromonadaceae > Pseudoalteromonas > Pseudoalteromonas sp. SR43-3. Next base: position 26,045 of record NZ_JACJEC010000020.1, read on the forward strand.
TACCAGTACAACCATGAGAAAGTGCATCAGCACCTACTTTACGTGCAATTTCAACTTGTGCTTTAGCAATAATAGGACGCGCCATAGACGTACCTAGTAAATAAGTACCTTCGTAAATCGAGCCCGTTTTAAGTGTTGGATAAATGTAATCACTTACCATTTCATCTTTTAAATCAACTACGTAACATTCTGAAGCACCTGAAGCGATTGCTTTAGCTTCTACGCCTTCAAGTTCTTCTGCGCCTTGACCTACATCCGCTACAAACGCAACAACTTCACAACCGTAGTTTTCTTTTAACCATGGCACGATAGCCGATGTATCAAGACCACCTGAATAGGCTAAAACGACTTTTTTAATTGAACTCATAGGTGTTCCTTAACAAAATTTGGATTTAGTAATGTAACTAGCAAAGCATTTTGCGCGTGCATGCGATTCTCTGCTTGTTGAATAATTTTCGATGCTGGACCATCCATTACCTCAGAGGTAATTTCAAATTCACGGTGTGCCGGTTGGCAATGTAATACCGTAGTTGCACCGGTTTGATCTAGCAATGCCTGATTTAATTGATAAGGCATATATTTTTCTTTAACTTGCTCAAGCGGTGTTGTATCACCCATTGATACCCATGTATCTGCATATACAACGTTTGCACCAACAGCCGCTTCAACACGGTCACTTACCATCACTGATGCGCCATTCATTGCCGCTATTTGCTCTGCCTTTTTAAGGATTTGCGAATCAGGCGAGCTGCCTTTTGGCGTTACAGCAACAAAATCAGTGCCAAGCGTTGCCGCTAAAAGCATTAATGAATGAGTTACATTGTTGCCCTCACCTAAGTAAGCCACTTTAAGCTCGCTCACATCGCCGTGAACTTCTTGAAGCGTTAAAAAATCAGCAAGCGCTTGGCATGGGTGGTATAAATCACACAAACTATTTACTACCGGTACTGATGCGTATTCACCTAATGTAGTTAATGTGCTGTGCTGATTTACGCGCGCAACAATACCATCGGCCCAAGTAGAAATATTAAGTGCGAAATCTTTAATTGATTCACGTGCACCCATAGCGCCATTTTGCTGATCTAAATAAACTGCATGGCCACCAAGGCGGTTAATACCTATATCAAACGATAAGCGAGTACGTAAACTTTGTTTTTCAAACAATGTTACGATTGATTTTCCCGCTAATACATTGCTGTATTTTTCTGGTTTTGCTTTTATATCTTGCGCTAACTTTAATAAATTAAGTGCGCCTTCTTGGTCTAACTCTAAACCCGTTAAAAAATTCTCAAACATAATAAACCTATGGTGTAATCTTAGTTCCGACATGCTCGCCTTGTAGCAGAGCAGTTAAATTTTCTGGCTTTTGCCAGCTGGAAATATACACACCGCGTCGTAAATGTTGGGCAGCGTGAAGGCTGGTCTTAACTTTGACCTCCATCCCGCCCACAATTACTCCATTTGTAATTAAAGTATCAATGTGTTTTGTGTCAAGTTGATGTAACGGCTGTTTATTTTCATCAAGCACTGCTTCAACATCCGTCATAAAAATAAGCTCGGCATTTAAGTTACTAGCAATAGCCGCTGCTGCTTCATCTGCATTTACGTTGTACCAAAGCCCTTGCTCATCAAAGCCTATAGAGCTAACAATGGGTAGGCGACCGATTTTAAGTAAATCATTAACAATAGAATCGTCGTTGCTTTTACATTTACCCACCAAGCAAAGCGCTTTTAGCTTTTGAGTGGCAGTAACACCTGCCTCAAAAAGACTTAAGCCGACAGGCTTGTGCCCAGCACTAATAGCTTGAGTCATTAATTGTTTATTAGCGCAACCTGCAAGCGCACCCACTATATAAGGCATTTGCTCTGCTGGGCTAATACGTAATCCTTGGTGTTTAGCACTGGCAAAACCCGCTTGTTTTAACCATGTATCAACTAAAGCGCCACCGCCATGTACAATCACAAACTCATCATTTGTTTGCTCATTTAATACATCAAACAACGCTTTTGCTGCATTTTCTGTATTAAGTACTGCACCACCTAGTTTAATTACCCACGTTTTTTTACTCATTTAAAACGCTCCTTTTAAACCAGTGGTATGATCTAAATTCATAGAAATATTAATACACTGCAAAGCTTGTCCAGCAGCGCCTTTTAATAAGTTATCAATAGCAGACATCACAATTAACTGCGTTCCTTGTTGCTGCCAGCCAATATCAACAAATGGCTGCTTAGCTACACCTTTAATTGAAGGTACTTTATCGCCTAATAAACGAATTAATGGCTCGCTCGAAAGTACTTGATAAGCCGATGCAACGTTTTCCTTGGTAACGCCTGGCTTAAGCTGTACATAAATAGTTTCTAAAATACCGCGCGGAAAATTACCTAGATGCGGTGTAAACAACACTTTGTGGCCAAGGTGTTGTTCAATTTCAGGGCCGTGGCGATGGTTAAACAAACCATAAGGTGCAAGCGACACTTCACAAAAATGCGTTCCTACACTGGCTTTACGCCCTGCGCCTGTAACGCCCGAAACCGCATTAATAATAATACTTTCGCTGCTCAATAAGCCTGCTTGCTTAAGCGGTTTTAGCGCATTAAGCGCTGCTGTTGGGTAACAACCTGCAACAGCAATTAGCTTTGCATTAGCGATAGCATCATGGTTCCACTCAGCTAGACCGTAAGCCGCTTCATTTAAAAGCTCTGGATGTTGATGCTCAAAACCATAGTAAGTAACGTAGTCGTCATTGCTTGCTAAACGATAGCCACCAGATAAATCAAATACCTTTTTACCCATAGCTAAAAATTGCGGCGCTAGATCAACACTTACTTTGTGATCGGTACATAAGCATACGTAATCAGCATCACTTTGAATGTCATCAAAAGCTGATACGCTAAGAGGAAGTAAAGGGCAGTCTAGTAAGCCAAGGTGCTCTGGGTATAAATCACTTAGCAATTTATTTTTATCTAAGCTACCCTCAGATACATAACAGCCTGTTAAAGTTAAGTTTGGATGCTTAGCAACTAAACTTGCTAACTCTGCGCCGCTGTATCCGCTTGCGCCAATAATCACTACATTCATTTGTTACTCGTTATCTTAAAATTAATTACTACTTATCTATAATGTTCGCTTAAACTAGCTTAGACGCTAATTAAGTCTTTTTTATTAATGAATTTTGATTATCGTCGCATTATTTTCATGGCGTTACTTTTAATATATTTATGCTTAAAAAGTGAATTGATATTCATCATAAATACTTTTATATTGTTATGCAATTAAATTGAATAATAATTTTGGATTTTTTTATGCCTTTGCCTTCGTTTATTTCCATGTACCAACAATTGATTGCAGCCCCTTCTATTAGTGCTATTGAAGACAACCTGTGTATGAGCAATAAAAACGTAATTGAACTCCTAGCCAGTTGGTGCGAAACAATCGGTTTTACGTGTGAAATTATAGAATTGGAAGGAGGTAAAGGGCGCTATAATTTATTAGCAAAACGCGGAGAAGGTGATGGCGGATTAATGCTAGCTGGTCATACCGACACAGTGCCTTTTGATGACAGTCGTTGGAATCATAATCCATTTAAACTTACCGAACTCGATAACAAATTGTATGGGCTAGGAAGTATTGATATGAAAGGCTTTTTTGCTTTTGTATTACAAGCGATTAGTGAACTTGATGAAAAGCAGCAAACTCAGCCTATTTTAATTCTTGCCACCGCCGACGAAGAAACTACGATGGCTGGTGCGCAACAAATATGTAAGCACCCTAATTTAAAACCTGCGCGTTGTATAATAGGCGAACCTACTGATATGACTCCAGTATTTATGCACAAAGGCCATATGAGTACAGCAATAAGAGTGGTTGGTCGCTCTGGGCATAGCTCCGATCCCGAACGTGGTCTTAACGCCATTGAAGTAATGCATAAAGTGATTACAAAATTGATGATCTTAAAAGAACAATTAAAGCATAAGTATTCAATAAGCCACTTCGAAATCCCTTATCCAACATTAAACCTAGGTAATATTCATGGCGGCGATAACGCGAATAGAATTTGTGGTTGCTGTGAAATGCATATAGATATGCGCCCATTACCAGGTTTAAGTGTACAAGAACTACAAGCATTCGTACTCGATGCAACGAAAGAGATAAATCAGCAATACCCAAATGCGGTGAGCGTTATTGATTTACATGAACCAATACCGGCATTTAGTGGGAGCACCGACAGTGCTTTAGTAAAAATGGCTGAAAAAATAGCGGGGCAAAAAGCGGTCGCAGTAAATTACTGCACTGAAGCGCCGTTTATCCAGCAACTCGGTTGTGAAACGATTGTAATGGGCCCAGGCTCAATTAACCAAGCACACCAGCCTGATGAATTTTTAGCGATGGAAAAAATAAAACCATCACAACAAATAATCACTGATCTTATAAAAGCAAATTGCTTTAGCTAATAAGATTACAATAAAGGCGCCAATTGGCGCCTTTATTAATACAGAACTAAGGCCTAATCACCTTTAACTTCTAAGTTAATAAACTTAACTAGCTCTTCAGGTTGCCCTACTAGCATCATAACTTGTTGGTTAATTTCCATCATAGTTTTACCTTCAGGTAGCTTTGCAGACACACTGAATGAATTTAAACCTTTCGCAAAGCTAGTTAAAGCCTTTGCAATATCTTCAGTTACAGGAGCTTGTTGTAACTGTTGCTCTAGCGTCATTTCCATTTGCTCAAGCGTCATACCTTGCTTTTCAAGCTCGCTTGAGAGTAAATCTTTTAATTTACCCTGGTTATTTAAGGCAAAGCTAACATTACGCGGCTCTAATTTACTCATTGCTTGCATAACAAGTGTTTGCTGCTGTAATTCTTGCTCATACGTCAGCGGTTGATCACCCGCTTCTTGCTGCGCCTTGCTAATAGCCAATGAAGCATCCATTAACGCTTTTGAATTAGCTAAACCCATATCCATATTAAAACTAACAATGTCTTTTGCATCAAGCTTAACTACTACATCACTATTGCCAGACTCTTCATCGTAATCAAGTGATGAATGTAAGTCGTAACTTGCCGACGCTAACATTTCGTTTGTATCAGCTGGTAATTTTGATACGAAGCTTTTATCAAACTGAAAGCTTTTTACATCAAATGATGTATGTGGTGATATTTTATCCGGCTCGTAACCAGTTATTTCAATGCTTTGAATATTAGCAACATTGTCACCTTCAGGGCTTATTACTTCCATGTTTGTTATTTCTACACTCTTTGAAATAACACTTGCCGATAAACCAGCGTATTTAAATGTAGCGCCAGTTTGCTCGCTTACTAAAGCAAGTTGCTTATCTACTTCTGCACGCACTTCTTGAGTTGCTACGTAGTTTGCGTAACTAACACCACCAACGCCTGCGGCCACAAGAGCTGCAACTATAACTAATTTTTTCATGTCATTTCCTTATTTAATTCTTTCTATAAAGTGTCTCAACTTAAGAGTAACACTGAAGAACATCACCGATAAGTGTTAATTAATCAAACTAAGTAACTCATGTACGGTTTTTACAGGGGTAATTTTAGCGCCTAGCCCTTCCATCGATTTATGGTAATTGCGAAATGGAATATATATTTCTGTAAAACCATGTTGTGCAGCCTCTTTAACACGCGGTACACCACTGTCTATTGGGCGTACATCGCCGTTTAAGCTAAGTTCTCCCATAATACACGTGGTACGAGGTACAACAAATTCGTTTAAACTGCTAAGTAACGCGGTTACTAATGCTAAATCGATGCAGGTTTCTGTCTCATCAATTCTTAAACCACCCACAATATTAAAAAACGTATCGTGAAATATTTTAGTTTTAGTATGCTTACGTAATATACCGGTCAGCATTTTTATACGATTCATATTTAAACCAACACAAACACGCTGCGGAAATTCAGCTTCTGTTTCGGTAGTTAAACATTGAATCTCAAGCAATAAATTACGATTCCCTTTACGAATACAGGTAATAGTAGAGCCAGGTGAGTCGGTGGTTGAACCCGATAAAAATATTTCACTTGGATTATCAACGCTTAACATTCCACGTTCACACATTTTAAAAATGCCAACAGTATCAATATCACCAAAGCGGTTTTTATTTGCCCTAAGGGTTCGTATTTGCCCATCGTTGGTATCTATGTGTAAAAGCGCATCAACAATATGTACAAGTGTTTGAGGGCCTGCTATTTCGTTATTTTTATTTACGTGAGCAATAATGAACATGGTTACATCATTTTGCTTACAGTACTGAGTTAATGCTTGGGCGGCGCTTTTTACTTGCGAAGGCGAACCTGGGCTACCATTTGCCGTATCGGTTACAACAGCTTGAATAGAGTCAATAACAGCAAACTTAATTTTATTTTTCTCGAGCTCTTCGATGATGGTTTCAACGCTCGTTTCTGAAAGTAAATAAAGCTCGTCCGGGTTATAGTTTAACTTTAAACGATTTACCCTGTTTTTAAACTGCGATAAAGATTCTTCTGCCGTACAGTAAAGTGACGGCATCCGCTGAGACATTCTGGCAACTAAGTCAGATAGCAAAGTTGTCTTACCCGCCCCCGGATCGCCCGAAATTATATTAACAGAGCCAGTAGTCACCCCGCCGCTTAGTACGCGATCAAGCTCGCCGATTTCAGTTAGCTGCTTTTCAGCCTCTGATGTAGCAATATCATTGATTTTTTTAGAACCACCACCAACACCACCAGCATAACCACCAACGTTTGATCGTATTGATGCTTTTTTACTATGCCCTGCTGAAGGCTTAAATTCCGCTAATGTGTTCCACGCACCGCAGCGACATTGACCCTGCCAACGTTGATAGTTCATGCCACATTCGGTACAAACAAATTCTACTTTTGCCGCTTTAGCCATTGATAACTTTACCTACTATTCTTTAAATTAAAAAAATTCTTACTATTAGGCGCTTATTTTGCCATTTCAAGCATTTACTTAGCAACAAACTCTTGCCTGCTTAAAAATCTAGCGTCACAATCAATAAATACACATGGTGTTTCTTTTTAGCTATAATTTAGGGCATACTTTTTGCTTTGTAATAGTTTAAAGTAACTTGCCAATAAAATGGCAAATAACACATACATAACAAGAGCTAAACAGTAGTAACTCAAATGATTGTACCTATATTAATAACATAGCGCGATTTAACGTTTATTGAACTTCTAATAAATGGACTTAACAGTATACCTACTTTTTCAATTAGACGGTGATGGTTTTATAAATGGCTGATGACATAATGCTCAAACACGAAGACCTCGTGAATGAGTTAAAAACATATTTAGGCAACGCTAAATTTGATCTAATTTTCAAATCAAAAACCGCAGGGTTAACTAAACCTGAGCAATTTTTAATGAAAATGGAAATGTCGCGTTTATCTCAGCCAGTGGCACGTTTTGTTGATCTTCGCGGATTAGTGACAGGCCAAGTAAAACCATATGAGCATAACGGCAAGCAACACTTTATGGATGACACAGCCATTGAAGTGTTTGAAAAAGCGCTTAAACAACATGGTGAATACACCTTAGCTGTTTACGAAGCCGTAATGAATACAGAAAATAACCACCGCGTATTACAAAAACAAGCAGCCGAAAAATCAGAGTTACAAGAGTTAGAAAATAACTTAAACACTGAAGTAATTAAGTTTGCCTCTTACGAGAGCCGCCGTGAAGAACGGATGAATTACTCAATAAAAGTAACGATTGATTACAAAGATAAAAAGAACATTGCTGCTAGCACCTCAGATATATCTTTAAGCGGTTGTAAAGTTAAGCTTGCAACGCGCTACTCTATAAAAAAAGGCGAACTCATCGCAATGCGCTTAGTAGGCCTTGAGCAAGACTTTGAACTTGGCCTAAAAAACGGTATTCAATACGAAGTTGTTGCAGTAGAAAATATCTCTCGTGAATTTAATCACATCCGCTTAAAGCGCACTTATATAGAAAACAACGATGCCTTTAATGACTTTTTAGAAAGTTTTATTCATGGTAATAAGCGTCGTTATAAAGTAAATCTAGATAATACGCTCGATGCTGTAGTATCAAAGGGGTATGAGCAGTACTACATTCCTCGCGTAACGTCTTTATATGTGTTTTTAAGTAAAAAAGATGAGCAATATTACCCAAGCCTTAGCCTTACCACTGAAAATAATATTTTTATTCAGCGCTACTTTACCGATGAAAGAAAAATACCGTGTTTGTACAATATACTTAATCATCAGCGTATTACACAATTACTAACTCAAATTACCGCAGTAAAAGAAGATTACCTCTATACATTTACACATATATCATCAGGTAAAATTTATTACTACTCAGCGACGCGTACAGAGTTAAATAACAACCCTAAATTACGTGATCTATTTTTAGGTTTTGGTAGCCAAAAAGAGAGCTGGCAGTGCTTTAAAATACAAGTAATGCCAAGTCATCCAGATGATTCTTTTATACCGCTTTCACTACCTAATAGTGCCGGTGAAAATATAGAAAAATTAAATAAGCCGCCTTCACCTCGTGTAAAAGGCCTTATAAAAGATGTTAAGTATATTGTTGTACTTACAAATATTGGCAATAAAGCTGAACAAGCAAATTATAAACAACTTACTTTTGATAAAGCATTAGTAAATCAGCTCAAGCACTTTGGCCACGCAAAACACAAAACACCACCCTACTTAGATATTGTGCCACTTGAATACGTAAATTTACGCTCGCATAAGCGCTACCTTTATAAAACACCAGTTAGTGTCACTATTAATGATGAGGTATTTAACGGCTATACACGTGACTTTTCGGTAATGGGTTTGCAGTTAGAGTGCGAACAACCTGCCACATTTAAAAAAGGTGATATAGTACTTTTAGCATTCCCTGAACTTCAAAAAATAACTAAAAAGCATAAGCTTAGTGAACTAAAGTACGAAGTAATGGCCATCAGTAAGTCATTTACTACTATTAACCTAAAAGCAAATCGTATTGCTGATTTACCCCATGCTGGCGTGACCTTTTTCACTCAGCTAATAGAAGGTAATAAAGACAAACTTAAAGTATCTGAAGAAGCACCTAAAGTAGAAGGCTTATCTACCGCACTTAGAAATATGGTTACAAAAAGCGTTTGCCAATTTCCGCTATATTTACACAAAGAAGCTGCACACTTTAAAACCGGCGCAATTGGATATGGGTTATACGCCAGCCCTATGCACGTGATTTTGCAAAACTTTGGTTTATTAAGTAACAAAACTGACTTTTCGAGCATTCTGACCGAAGAGCAAATTATTAATGTAATAACACCAAATATTAAAGATCGCAGCCGCCAAGATGCACCGCTTGCTTTTACACTTGCTATTAACTTCGATCCTCGAAAAGGCAGTATTGAAGAGGCTATTGTTAGCCAATGCGCTTTAGGTGAAGACTACTCAAGCTTTTATAAACAAATTAGTAAAGGTATTACATCGCAACTTATATTCGTAATGCGTTTGTATATATCGCGCACAGGTCGCCCCGATACTGATTATCTTTCTAATGAGCTAAAATACGTAAGTCAGTACGCAATGCACAAAGCTAAAGATTTAGAAGAAGCCTTATGGGCCGTAGCTGGTGTAGGTGATGTAGTAGATATAACTGAAGAAGCGCTAAGCCATTTAGAACTAAAAAAAGAGCAAGTAGCACAAATGAGCCGCCGTAAGCTAATTTGGTTAAACCGCTTACGTTAAGCGGTTTAACTTAATTTATTTTAAAGTGTTGGTTGTTTTTCTAACGGAATAGCCAACATATACAACAATTGCAATAATGACCCATCACAAATAGCCGCCTGTGCTTGCTCAACCACTTTTGGCTTACCATGTACGGCCACACCTAGGCCAGCTTTTGCCATCATTACTAAATCATTTGCGCCATCCCCAATAGCTACAGTTTGTGCTTTTTTAAGCCCTAGCTTTTGCTGAAGTACCTCTAAAACGACCGCTTTTTGCTGCGCATCGACAATCGTACCCAGTACTTTACCTGTTAGCTTGTCGTCTTTAAATTCGAGCTCATTAGCGTGCACTTCATCTAAATTAATCAGCTCTTGTACACGCTCTGCAAAAGGCACAAAACCACCTGAGGCAATCGCCAAATACCACTTATGTTGCTTTAAAATTTGGCACAGTATTTTAATACCAGGCATCAATGGTAATGTACTTTTCAGCTCTTCAATTAAGCTTTTTTCAATACCTTCAAGCTTAGCTACACGCTGATATAAACTCTCACTAAAATCAAGTTTACCCGCCATTGCAAGTGCAGTTACAGAGGCAACTTCATCGTATACGTTCGCAAGGCGTGCTATTTCGTCTATGCACTCAATAGTTATTGCAGTTGAGTCCATATCCATAACCAATAAACCTGGCTCATATAAATTAGGCGGCGTATCAACTTGCACTAATTGACAATCAAGCGTGTTTGAAAATTCTTGTAGTACTAACGGGTTTATAGTTTTATCTGCATTTTGCGCGTAAAAACACAGTGCTGGTGCAAGCCCTAAATCAGGTTGGTATTGGCATATAGCGGTGATGTTTTGGTTATGTGTCGCTAAAAAGTCAACAATATTGGCAATGTGTTTTTCTTCAAAATCACCCGCAAATGCGATGCTAAATAACCCTAATGCTTTGTTTGGAATATAATCGAGAGGTGTAGATACACCACCACTATAGCTAAACCATTTATTTAGAGTTAAGTGTTGTAATGGTTGCTCAGCAGCTTGCTGTGCCATGTTGATTTGCGACATGGGATCTCCGTGTTTATTTTTATTTTCCTGATAGTTGGCATCTCAAAACTGCTATTCTCAACACTAAATTCGCCATCAGGTGGGGTTTAAGGTTATAGTTAGTGTAGTTGTAACATCAAATCAAAATGCTGTCAGTAGCATAAACGGTGACTATGAAAAATAACCATATTAAAAACCCTATAAGCGCATCCCAAAGAAAGCGACTCGTTCGCTTAATTCTTGCGGCTGGCTGTTTTGTATTACTAAGCTGGGTGGGTGTTAATAGTAGTTTTCAGAGCCACCAGTTACTTTACGATAGCGCCGACAGCACCGCCAAAAGCCTCACTCAGTTTATGGCTTTAAATGTTAAAACACCTTTAATCGAAAAAAATAAACCCCAGCTCAATGCAATTTGTAACGATATAAGTAAAGATGAGTTCGTGCTTTCGGCCACTATTTACGATCAACAGGGTATTTTATTAGCCAGTAGCGACAATTGGCAGTCGCATCATGTTTATGGTCAACTTTCTGATTCTACCCCCGGAATAAGTAAGTTAAAAACACCTTTTATGGAACCTGTTATAAGCGATGATGACCGCCCTATAGGTTTTGTATCTATTACTTATTTAACTCGCGCTGCAATATCCGACAGCCATAATCATTTTCATGACTTAGGCAGACAGGTTTTATTAATGCTAGTGATTGCTTGTATTTTTACGTGGCAGTTAGGCCGTGGATTAAAGCGCTGGCAGGTAAATCGTTATATGCAAAAAACATCTGAACAAGAATCATAAAGTTGCTTTGCAAGCGTCTCTTTTTCGCTGTGTGGCTTTAAATCACATAGTGCGTCAAACACATCAGGTATATGCAATGGCGTGTTAACCTTCCCTTGGTAGCCACTTAACGGCATTGAAGGTGAATCCGTTTCAAGCACTAAGTGCTCGGGCTCAATAGCGGCAATAACAGCACGGGTTTTAGCTGCACGTTGATAGGTAATAACACCGCCTACGCCAAGCTTAAAGCCCTGTTTGATATAATACTTCGCTTGTTGGATTGAACCTGAAAATGCATGAATCACTCCCCCATTTTTTGGCTTACAACGTTTAAACGCTTGCGCAATTAAATCATGGCTTTGCCTGTGATGTACAATGAGCGGTAAGCTTAGCTCATTAGAAAGCCCTATTTGCTGTTCAAATAAATAAGTTTGTTTAGAGAGGTTTTCAATGCTTCTATCAAGCCCACACTCACCAATGGCCACTAACTGATGCTTATTTGTAGTTGCAAACTCGAATAACGCTTCTATGTGCAATTCTTTATGTTGATCTAAGAAGTAAGGATGTAGCCCTGCCGCTATTTTTATACTTGGATAGGTTGCTTTGAGCTCTATAAGAGTATGCGATTGAGCAAGCGTAATACCCGGTACAACAAACTGATTAACTCCCTTTGCGACACACTCGGTTATGAGCGATTCACGACTTGAATCAAACTCACTAAAATCGAGGTGGCAATGAGAGTCAATAAATTGCACGGTTACTTACTCATCTATTTATTAAGGATTTAAGCGTGTAATTTGCCAGCTGTTATCTGCTTGGCGCTGATACATAAAACGGTCATGTAAACGATGCGCCCCACCTTGCCAAAACTCAATTTTAGTGGGCACTACACAATAACCGCCCCAAAAATCAGGTAATGGAATTTCACCTTTAGCAAACTTGTTTTTCATATTAGCAAAGGTTTCCATTAGTACTTTACGTGATGACACCGGACGGCTTTGCGCTGATGCCCACGCTGCTAATTGGCTTTCTTTAGGACGAGATAAAAAGTACTTTGCCACAGCAGAAGTTGGTAATGGTTTAGCCTCGCCATAAACAATAACTTGGCGTTCCATGTGATGCCAAGGAAAGTGCAAGGAAATTTTGTTATTGCCTTTAAGCTCCTGCGCTTTACGCGAACCTGTATTGGTAAAAAATACAAAGCCGTTATCATCCAGGTGCTTTAAAAGTACTATACGCTGTGAAGGCTGACCGGTTTCATCAACAGTTGCTACAACCATCGCTGTTGGATCGGGTAATTGGCTTGCTACAGCATGCTCAAGCCATGTTTCAAACTGCTTGAATGGGTCATCTTGCAAGTTATCTTCGCTTAACGCGTCTTGCAGGTATTCACGGCGGATATCTTCGAGTTTCATAACAAATCCTTTAAATAAAGACTTAGAAAAGAGCTTAGAGTAGCGAGCTTAAAACAATAGATATTGAGTAGTAACAAATATTAAGATTCAGGTATATGTGATAGCAATAACACCGAGTCTCGGGTGTATTCCATAGCAGTAAACATAGAGTCTCAGGTGTATCGTTGGGTTTCGTTTCACTCAACCCAACCTACAACGCAAACTACACAGCTCAGATATCTGCAAGTGTAGGAGTGCTAGCAAGGCGGTAAAACTATTTATGCCAAGGAGCATACGGTTTGTATGTGACTTAGGCTAAATAGTTTTACCAACGCAGCTAAAGCGAACTACACGCAGCAGAAGGTGATTACATTTGCTCCATGACTTCAATGCCGAGTAAGTCTAATCCCGTTTCTAATGTTCTTGAAACCAAATTACACAACACTAAACGGCTATCGCGCACGCCTGGCTCTACGCCTTCTTTAAGTACTGGGCAGGCTTCGTAAAATGTCATGTATAAGCTTGCAAGCTCGTATAAGTAACCACATAGTACGTGCGGTGTTGCTTCGCTGATCATTAAATCAAGTACTTCTTCGAGCTGTAGTAGCTTAAGTGCAAGTGCTTTTTCTTGAGGCTCAACAATTGCAACGTCTGAATTTAATGTAGCAGCATCAACGCCTGACTTACGGAAAATACTGCGTACGCGTGTATAAGCATATTGTAAGTAAGGAGCGGTTGCGCCTTCAAAACTTAGCATGCTGTCCCAGTTAAAAATGTAATCACTGGTACGGTGCTTAGAAAGGTCGGCATATTTAACTGCGCCAATACCTACTTTACGGGCAATTTCGCTGCGATCGCTATCACTTAAATCAGACTCACGTTCAGCTAATTTTGCTGCTGCGCGGTTAATTGACTCTTCTAATAAATCAGCAAGTTTTACTGTGCCGCCAGTACGCGTTTTAAATGGTTTATTATCGGCGCCCATCATGGTGCCAAACGGGCAAAACTCGTAGCTTGTTTCGTCTCTTAATAAACCAGCTTTACGCGCTGTTAGCTCTACTTGGTTAAAGTGTAGATTTTGACGTGCATCTACAAAAATTAAGATGCGATCAGCACCTAATTTATTTGAACGGTAGTCACATGCAGCTAAATCTGTTGTTGCATATAAAAAACCACCGCCAGATTTTTGTACGATAAACGCTGATGGCTCGCCATCTTTATTAGCTAGCTCATCTAAAAACACCACTTGCGCGCCTTGCGACTCTACGGCAATGTTTTTATCTTTAAGTAGGCTAATAATATCGTTAAGCTCTGCATTGTATGCGCTTTCAGCCATAATATCGGCTTGAGTAAGCGTTACATTTAAACGCTTGTATACTTCTTCAGAGTGTTTAACTGAGGTGGCTATAAATAGTTTCCAAAGTTTTTCACAATGCGCATCACCGCCTTGTAATTTAACAACGTAGTCACGTGCTTTATCTGCAAAGCCTTCTTCGTCGTCAAAGCGTTTTTTAGCATCGCGGTAAAAAGTTTCTAAATCAGCAAGCGCAACAGTATCTAAGTCAACGCCTTGGCTAATTTGATCTTCTAAATGCGCGATTAACATACCAAATTGCGTACCCCAATCACCCATGTGATTTTGACGTACAACCGTATCGCCTCTAAATTCAAGCGCACGTACAATTGAGTCACCAATAATAGTTGAACGTAAATGACCTACGTGCATTTCTTTAGCTAGGTTTGGTGATGAATAATCAACAACAACTTTTTGTGGCTTAGCGTGCTCGTTTACAGCTAGTTTTGCATCATTGTTAGCCGCTTTAACGCTTTGCGCTAAAAACTCAGGCTTTAAATGGATATTAATAAAACCAGGACCCGCAATTTCAGTCTTTTGTGCAATATCGCTTACATCAAGGTTATCAATAATTTTTTGTGCAAGCTCACGTGGATTGCTTTTCATTTTTTTAGCTGCGCCCATGGCTGCATTAATTTGGTAATCACCAAATTGTGGACGCGTGCTTTGCGTTACTGCCGGGTTTGTATCTTCAGGTAAGCCTGCACCGACCATAGCTGCAATGGCTTTTTCAATTAAAATAGTACGAATATTCATATTTTTTTACCTTTATAAACCCGCCAAAGCAGGTTTTCTTTTAATTCTTGTAAATGAGCTCTAGTTTTCGCGTGTATGGCTAAACGTTACTTCTGGGTAACGCTCGACCGATAAGTTAAGGTTTACACGACTCGGCGCAATGTAAGTTAAGTTATCACCGCCATCGAGTGCTAAATTGCTTTCGCATTTACGTTTAAATTCTTCAAACTTTTTAACGTCATCACTGCTTACCCAGCGTGCCGTATTCACGTTTACGCCTTCATAAATAGCATCAACGTTATATTCTGCTTTTAAACGCGCTACAACCACATCAAACTGAAGTACGCCTACCGCGCCTACTATTAAGTCGTTATTAATAAGTGGTCTAAATACCTGTACAGCACCTTCTTCAGAAAGCTGTACTAAACCTTTTAACAATTGCTTTTGCTTAAGCGGATCGCGAAGGCGAATACGACGAAATAGTTCAGGGGCGAAGTTAGGAATACCACTAAATTTAAGTTTTTCGCCTTGCGTGAACGTATCACCAATTTGAATTGTACCGTGGTTATGCAAGCCAATAATGTCGCCAGCGAAAGCATCTGCGGCACGTTCACGATCGCCCGCCATAAAGGTTACCGCATCAGAAATGCTCACTTGCTTGCCAATTCGCACGTGATTCATTTTCATGCCTTGGCTGTACTTACCCGATACAATACGCATAAATGCAATACGGTCACGGTGTTTAGGGTCCATGTTGGCCTGAATTTTAAATACAAACCCGGTAAAGTTTTCTTCAGTTGCAACAATTAGTCTATCTTCGGTTTCACGTGGTAATGGCGTTGGCGCCCACTTAGTTAAACCATCTAACACGTGATCAACACCAAAGTTACCAAGTGCGGTACCGTAATAAACTGGCGAAAGCTCACCGGCTAAAAACAGATCTAAATCAAATTCGTTGGACGCACCAATAACAAGCTCAAGCTCATCGCGTAACTGCGCAGCTAAGTCTTCACCAATGGCAATATCTAATTCTGGATTATCAAGGCCTTTAATTGTGCGAACATCTTGAATTTTATGACCTTGGCCCGTTTTATATAAAACAGCTTCATCATTATGAATGTGATAAACACCTTTGAACTCTTTACCACAACCAATTGGCCAAGTAATGGGTGCACAGGCAATATTTAGCTCTGTTTCAACTTCGTCCAGCACTTCCATTGGGTCGCGAATATCACGGTCACATTTGTTCATAAACGTAACAATAGGTGTGGTACGCAGGCGTGTAACTTCCATTAGCTTACGGGTACGGTCTTCTACACCTTTAGCCGCATCAATAACCATTAAGCACGAATCTACTGCTGTTAATGTACGGTACGTATCTTCAGAGAAATCTTCGTGTCCTGGCGTATCAAGTAAATTAACAAGTGCGTCGTTATATGGAAATTGCATTACAGAAGTAGTAACTGATATACCACGCTCTTTTTCCATTTCCATCCAGTCAGATTTAGCATGCTGGTTAGAGCCGCGACCTTTTACAGTACCAGCTCTTTGAATAGCTTGTCCGAATAACAATACTTTTTCGGTAATCGTTGTTTTACCAGCATCCGGATGAGAGATGATAGCAAAGGTCCTTCGCTTGCTGATTTCATTGATAATAGTCTGGTCTGCCATTGATAAATTCTTTTAGTTTATATGCGGGGTTGAATGCATTTTAATAAGCGTCTGCGAGTAAACCCGTTATGTTGATCGTAATTAACTACTATTCTCGCTGATTTTCACGTTGCAAACAGCTGATAATAAAGCGTCAATAGTTGATTTTTTAATAATGGCAATTGTAACAGGAGTCGGTATAAAAGTGTGCTATCTACTTAAAAATATCTTAGCTTTAAAATAAATGTGTACAGCGAGCGATATTTAAACGACCTACAATTTAGTCGTAGATCGTTTAAATAAAAATGAGTAGTTACTTAACAACATCAATAGTAGGTACAACCGACATTCCAACACGTAGTTGACTAAGTAAAGGCTGCTTAGCATCTAAACTAATCTTTACCGGTAGGCGCTGCGCTATTTTAGTAAAGTTGCCTGTTGCATTATGCGCACCAATAGTGGAGTAACTTACACCACTTGCTGGACTTAGACTGTCAACGTGTCCTTTTAATGTCACGCCTGGCAATGCATCAACTTTAATTTCAACCTGTTGACCAACTTTTACATTAGCTAGTTGTGTTTCTCTATAATTTGCACTTATAAACACTTTATCCAGTGGCACAATAACGAGAAGTGGCTTACCTGGGCTTACAAAGCCACCTACACGCACAGCCTTTTGACCAACAATACCGCTAACAGGTGCTTTAATTTTTGTGTAAGAGAGCTTTAATAATGCTTCTTCTAATGAGGCATTTGACTGAGCTAATAATGCTTTTGCTTTATCTTGATCAGCATTTAAAATAGCTGTTTGCTGCTTTGCTGCAACTAGTGCTGCTTCTTTTTTATGTAAGTTAGCTTTTTGAATTGCTAGCTTTGCTTGTGCTTCTTGAAGCGCTTGAACAGTGCCCGAGCCATCAGACGCTAAATTACTGTATCGAGTTAGATTTACATTTGCTAATTCAAGCCCTGCTTTTTCAGCTTCAATACCGGCCTCTGCTTGTAATATTACAGACTCCTGATAAATAATTTTTGCTTTTAGGCTTTTAATATTTGCCTGTGCACTATTAACCCGTGCTTTAGCTGCGTCAATAGCAACTACATAATCGCGGTCATCAATCGTTGCTAACACATCGCCTTTTTCTACACGCTGATTATCTTTAATTAATACCTCATTTATGACACCTGATATTTTAGGCGATACAAACGTAAAGTCGGCTTGTATATATGCGTCATCTGTTGTTTGCGTTGAAGCCGATGACTCTGGTGTATTTAAATAAACAATACTACCTGCAACAACAGCAAATAAGGTTGCTACCACGGTAAATTTAACTGCTTTTGATAATGCCATAATTTATTACTCAATTTTAAAAATAAGGTTTAAGATTTATTTAGATTCGGTGCAGGTACAAAGTCCATGCACAGTGCCAACGGAATTAAGACAAGGGCTATAATTCCCAACACTAAATACGCATCAGCAATAGATAAAACTAAAGACTGCTGAGCAATAACACTACCAAGCTCCGTAGGTGTTGCGCTTTGTGGTAGAGAGTTACCAACTAGTGAAGCATGATCTAATAACATTTCGTTATGAAAACGACTTCGAACAACGATCAACTGTCCAACAACTGCACCACCAATTAGCGATCCAAAAACACGTAAGGTATTTATAGTTCCCGAAAAGTACGGGCCCTCACTTGGGTCTAACACGCTAGTCATTAAGAATAATATAGGGACAACGGCCATTGGCTGGCCAAATGCCTGCAATAACTGGGCTGTTAAAAATTGATCGCCATGCCATTGCGGCGTTATTTGAGTACCACTAAAACAAGCAAGAGAAATTAAGAACAGGCCTATTGCCATAACAAATCGTGCATCAACCCATTTTTTATATAAAAAAAGTGCAACAACAGATCCCAGCACTAACTGCGGTAAAGCAATAAGCAACCCAATAGGCGCTAACTGTAATGCTCGATAGTTATGTAAATTTGTTAAATGAACTGAAGGAAGCATTGAACCCGACATAAAAACCACCAACAATAACGTTAGTATCACCGCGCCAATACCTAAATTACGTTTACCGATTAGCTGAGGCTTCATAAATGGGGTTTTATGATGCCACTCCGTAAACAAATAACAGCCAAACAAAACAATTCCAGCACTAAAACATACGGTAATAAGTGATGAATTAAACCAGTCAAGCCGAACTCCTTGATCGAGAGCTGTAGCAATTAACGCAAGTGATGAAACCCCGCATATTAGACCTAACCAGTTACCTTCTTTAAAGCGAGCATACTTAACACCTTCTTTTGGTAAGCCCCATGCTGTTAGAGAGCCGGCTACAAGACACAATGGAATAACTTGCCAGTAAATTAAGCGCCAATCAGATAACCCATCAACCCATTGGCCACTTAACCAAATAGCTAAATTAGGTGCAAATGTAGCAGTCATTGCATATAAAGCTAAACCATGTAAACGAATATGAGGAGGTAGAAACTTAAGTGCGGCCATCATTAAAATAGGGATTAACGCGCCACTGCTTACACCTTGGATAAAGCGTAAAGCGATCAGTAAATCTAAGTTGTGAATAAACGGCAATATTGCGGCTATAAGACCACATACTGTCACCATACTAATATGAAAACGCCTAACCGATAACGTAATAGCAAACCATGAAGCAAACGGCATTGCTATTAATTCTCCTACGGTGTAAGCGCTCGATAGCCACGATGCATCATCAAGGCTTGCGCCCAACACGCCACGAATATCAACAAGACCTAAAGAACCGACACGATTATTTAAACCGGCCATCATTGCCGCAATAAAAATACCTAAGAGTCCGGCAATTGCTTGTTTAGAAGGTCCTGCGGGTCTTACAATGGGATCCGCGTTTTGTATGGGCACATTAATTGTGGCTGCATTCATTACTCCCCCTCCGCAACTATTTCATTTCTCGCTGATGTTTTTTTAGGCAAAATATCAGGATTCCAGCCTCCACCTAATGATTTATATAAGCTAACCACCGCAAGTGATGCATTAGTGGCGCTATTGTTTAAATTAGTTTGGCTTGCCAGTAAGTTGCGCTGTGCAGTGAGTACACTAAGATAATCTGCAGCACCCTGCTGGTAAGCTCGCTCAACGCTATGTAGTGCTTGTTTATTAAAGTTATATGCTATTTCTACTTTATCGTGGTGGTTTTGCTGTGCCGCCCAGCCATCTACTGCGTTATCTACTTCATGCCATGCTTTGAGTACTGTTTGGCGATAATTTAATGCCGCATTTTTCTCGCGTTCTTTTGTTAATTTAAGTTGTGACTTTAAGCGTCCACCTTGAAAAATAGGCAAATATACATTGGGCCCAACAGAAAATACGCGTGAGTCCCACGTTGATAAATCGTGCTGCGCATAACCTTCAACACCTAATGTACCCGTTAACGTAATACGCGGGTAAAAATCTGCTTGTGCTACACCAATAGCAGCTACGGCACTGTGTAAATTTGCCTGAGCTTGTAAGATATCTGGGCGGCGTTTTACAAATTCAGATGGGATCACCTTAGGTATGTCAGTAGGAATATGTGGCTGTGGTATACGTGCTGCTAATAAAGCATTTAATGCACGCGGTTGCTCCCCAATTAATAATGCAAGTGCATTCATTAATACATTACGACGCTGTGTTACCTCTGGTAATCCCGCATTAATTGTTGCTAGTTCTGCCTGGGCACTAATAGTTTCAAAGCGCGTGCTTACACCATTTCTTTCACGACTTTGCACAAGGGTTAATACACGCTCTGCAATGCTTTTATTTTCATGTGTAATTTCTAATTGTGTTTGCGCACTTCGCAGCAACAAGTAGGCTTTAGCAACTTCGCCCGCGAGGCTGACCCGCACAGCTTCACGTTCAAATAATGACGCTTGCAACATAGCGATTGTGCCCTCTTCTATTCGTTTATTACGACCCCATAAATCCAGCTCCCAACTGGCATCAAACCCTAGCTGCCAAAAGTTATCAGCATCTGGTGGCGCACCAAGTGCGACAAATTTACCGTTTTCGCTAAGACCTTCACGTTTGTAATCAACTCCAGCAGATACGTTTGGCAAACGCTCTGATGATGCTATACCCAATGCTGCTCGACTTTGTGCAATTCGACTTGAAGCCATTTGTAAGTCAAGATTACCCAGCTGCGCTTTTTGCTCTAATTCAGTTAAAATAGGGTCGTTTAATATAGTCCACCAGTTCCATACTAATTCAGCTTTGTTGCTTTGCTCGCCTTGGCCAAAGTCGGCTGTAGGCGTTACAGCCGCGTTATTTATGTTTGCATTAGGCTCTTCAAAAGTAGGACCTACAACACACCCTGATAAAATAGCAATTGACGTAAGTGCTATGGCTGTGTGCCGTGAATAGTTAAAAAGCCTTTTATTAAAACGCAGAGTTGCCATTTCGATATCCCAAATTTAACAATGTAACAAACAGTACTGTACCGCTCGGTTTGATTTAATAACAAAAAACTTAACAAATCAATATTAGCAAGATCACAATCATGAATGTATTTTAGAAACAATTAGCTAAGTTATATTAGCGTTACTGAAGTGGACTAGTTACTGTAAACTCAAAGCTTAAATTGAACTGTACCGCTCGGTTTGGTATGCTATTCATAATTTAATATCATGTCAAGGTGAAATGTAATGACAAAAGAGCTTACTAATTCCCAAAGCACTACGCCTCCTAGTGAGCTAGAGCTTGGGGCAAAAGCAAGGACAGTATTACAAGCAGCTCGTAAAATATTTTTAACTCATGGGTTTAACGGTGCAACTACTGATATGATCCAACGTGAAGCAGGGGTATCAAAATCGACGGTTTACGCTCACTTTACAAATAAAGAAACATTATTTTTAGCAGTCATAAAAAGTGAATGCGAAGTATTTACGGCTTCAATTCATAATATTACTTTTAAACCTGGTAACTTAACTGAAAACTTACGCCGTTTAGGGTATGCCTATTTACAAGTTGCTTTGGCGGAATCAGCAATGGCGCTATACCGCGTCGTAATAGCTGAAGCTCCCCGCTTCCCAGCTCTTGGTCATATGTTTTACAATTCAGGTCCGCTTGTAGTAAAAGGTAAAGTGTCTAAGTATTTAACAGATGCAGTGGCTTCAAACGAGCTTAACTTTGAAACTATTAGTATTGAAGAAGCTACCGATGTATTTGTTGCGTTAATGCGCAGCGAGCTCCATTTGTTATATCTAACTCACCCGGATAGACCAATAACTAAAGATGCGATTGATCGATGGGTTGAAATAACCATCGACTTTTTAGTACGCTCATACGGCTGTTAAATATGTAATTATTTAATGGGTAATAACATTATTACGAATGCGTATTTCTTACACGTGTTCGTTTTAAACAAACACTCAAAATCATCGTATTAAACCTTGCTATGCCTTCTCAGCCTCATTTCGCCTATGCATCAATATATAAACTCGTGGCAGTAAATCGGCTATGGAGAGCAGCTTGGCAAAAAATTAGTGACTTTAAAAGATGTAAAACTATGTAAGTTTTTTAAACAGCGAATTAATATTATATCCATGTAACTTGTTAAATTTAAATAACTTAAACATAAAAAAAAGAGCTAAAGATCATGCAACTAATGATTGTAATTTAGCCACCAAGACCGCTATAAGCTTGTGTAATCAGGTCGTAACGCATATTATTGGCGGATTGCATGGAGGATAAGTCGTTTGGTCATGAAAACCAGTAAGTTAAGTATAAGATTATTATGGTATATAACACCTCTTGTTATTCTGCCACTGCTATTTTTAGGTGGCTTTACGCTCACCAATGTCACTAATTCAACACAAAAACAAGCTGATTTAATAATGAGCCGTTTTGTTGAGCAACAACAGCAAAAAATATTCAACTATATCGACTCTTTTCACTCTACTGCAAAACTACTTTCAAATTCGCCAGTACTTAGTGACTTTTTAGCAAACGATATTAGTGCCAACGGTAATTACACCCGAAAACTTGGCGCGCTTATGGATGTATTTGCCAGTTACAGCGAAGCTTATCCAGATATAATTAGCATTAATTTAGTTTCAGCAAGTGGGAAAAGTGATGCCTACTACTCTAATAACCTAACAACAGCGCCTAAAAGCTATCCATTTTTTAATCGAGTATTGCAAAGTAATTTAAGTACACAGCAATTTATGATTCAAAAGGACGATGGCACCACGAGCTTATATTTCATTCAACGAATTGACAGCGTTGATTACTACTTGAAACGTCCACAGCAGCTTGGTTTTATTGTAATACATATAGAGCCTTCAATACTCAACTCCAGTATTTTAGAAGCGCCATATAACAACACACTTAATTTAATGTTGACCAAAGACGGGAAAATTTTATTTAGCTCCGACTACAACATGCGCGGCCAATACATAAGCGAATATGAACTTAACCAAGTACATGATCTTGCCGATATAGGCATGCTTTCTACCATTGAACTCTCAAGCATAGATAAAATAGAGCGAATGATTTTTGCCGTACAAATGCCCGGTGGATATTATTACGTTTCAACCATTCCCAAAGGTGTGCTTTATCAATCTGGTAAAGCCATAAGCCTAATAACAGGCTTAATTGTTATTATTTCGATAATCACCCTGCCAATATTAATTTTTATAGTGGTACGTAATTTACTACTTAATCCAATTGAATTACTAGGTGCTGCAAGCCACCGTGTTGGTGATGGCGATTTGTCGGTGCACTTACCAGCTCATACAAATGACGAAGTGGGTGTTTTGTTTAACGACTTTAACCACATGGTTAATCAAATTAGACACTACCAGCAGCAGCTTGAAGAATATAAACACCACCTTGAAGATAAAGTAGAAAGTCGTACTAAAGCACTTGAAGCCATGAACAGCCAACTAGAGCTTGCAATTGGCCAAGCCGAGCAAGCTAATCAGCTTAAAAGTCGTTTTTTAGCTAATATGAGTCACGAAATACGAACGCCACTTACGGCTATTATGGGCTTTACAGAGCAATTACTCCACAACGACAAAGTAGCCAACGACAAACAACATTTAAGCACTATTTTACGTAATTCAAAACACTTACTAGAGTTAATAAATAACATACTCGACTTATCTAAAATTGAAGCTGAAAAGCTAGCTGTCGATTTGTCTGCGTTAAACGTAGTGCAGCTTGTGCATGACATTGAATCGATTATTCAACCACTGGCACAAGAAAAACAATTAACCCTTAATATTGATTACCAACTGCCGCTACCTCGCACCATTTATAGTGATGTGACCCGCTTAAAACAAATACTTATAAATATTGCAAATAACGCTGTTAAATTTACCGAAAATGGCAGTGTGTCTATTTGCGTGCATTATTTACAAGCAAGTCAAAAGCTAGAATTTGTAATTAAAGATACCGGCATTGGGATGTCTGAGCATCAAATAGAGCGTGTGTTTAAACCGTTTGAGCAAGCCGATGCCACAACCACACGTCGTTTTGGTGGTACAGGCCTTGGGTTGTGTATTTCTAAAAATTTAGCACTGTTACTTGGTGGCGATGTAACGCTTGAAAGTGAAGTTGGCGTTGGTAGCCGCTTTACAATTAGGGTGTCGTGTCAGTTATCTGATGATCAACCAATGCTTGAGTTTTTAACGCAAGAAAGCCAGTTAATACCAGAGAAAGACCCTCTCTTATCGTTTGCGACCAATAACTTTGAGGCTAATATTTTAGTCGCTGAGGATAACCCTGATAACCAACTATTAATTAAATTATTACTGCAAACTTGGGGCCTTGAACCCGATATTGCTAGTAATGGCGCACAAGCTGTAGAAATGGCACTCGTTAATGACTATCAGCTTATTATAATGGATATGCAAATGCCTGTAATGGGCGGATTAGAAGCGACTAAAATGCTTCGTCATGCAGCATACGATGGCCCCATTATTGCCCTTACTGCTAATGTAATGAACCACGATATAGGCACTTACCTAGAAGCTGGCTGCAACAAAGCACTCGCTAAGCCCATTGATAAAGATGCTCTGGAAAATGTACTCGTAAGCTACCTACATCTTGAAAAGGATAATCAAAATAAGTGGGACAGCTTATTAAAAAGCGAAAAGTTTCAGCAAATTACTGATAACTATTTAGCCAACTTACCTACTTATTTAGAAGAAGTTAAAACTCTGCAACATTGTAATGACTGGGAAGCATTAAGAAGTATAGCGCACAGTATTAAAGGTAGTTCTGGATGCTTTAATTTTGATGAGATTTACCACAGCGCTGCGGCACTTGAAGAAAATTTAAAAAGTAACAATAAAGTGCCAAGAGACGAGCTAGTAAATAAATTAATAGCAGCCATTGAGCAAGCAATTAGTGGCAAAGTAACCTAAAAGAAAACTTACAAAATAGTACAAGTTCGGTGCGTTAGTGCTCTATGCTTAAAACGCTAACCACCGACTTTAATTATGAAAAGTTTAAACCTAATGCCATGCCCATTAAAATAGCGTCTTCAAAGCCATTTTTGGCCGGATTATCACTTGGATAGTAGTTTTTACGCACTGACATCTCTGTAAAGCCAGCGTTCTCGTATAGCGCAATAGCCCGCGTATTAGATTCGCGTACTTCTAAAAAGAGGTTTTCAGCATTTTGCTGTTCACCATATTCAATAAACTGGGCTAACAACTGCCTTGCAATACCCTTACCCTGGTGGCTTGGTGTTACACAAATATCCATAAGCGTAAAATCAGGCCCTGCTTTTTCACCAATATAAAAACCAATCATGCTCACCTCATCAAATGCGGCAACATTAAAATAGCGCCCGCCTATACATGAACTCATTGTATTTAAAGTCCACGGATGGCTATGACATGCTGTTTCGATGGTCATTAATTGAGGTATTGCAGTTTCATCTACTGATTTAAAGTTTATCAAGGTGTTCACTCATTAAAGCCCATAAAGCACGCTTCTCAGAGGCGTTGAGCTGTGGGGTTGGCAATGTAAGCTGATTGTCGTTTAATTGCATCTCACTACCCTGTACAACGCTATTTATAATAATAGCCCCTGCACTGAGCTTAATGTCTGCAAATAGTTGCTCATTTATCGTTAAAGAACTAGCTGTCGTGCTTTGCGATAAAGTATCTGCTTGGTCATTTGTTTGAGAACAATAATGCTGATTGAGTTCAAGATTTTCTATATCAAAAATAGCTGCGTAACGTGGATGCATAACAACTCAGTAGATTAGACATTTGAACAATATAAGAAGTAATAAAAACGATGTAAAGAAGAAATGGCAGGGGCGGAGAGATTCGAACTCCCAACCATCGGTTTTGGAGACCGCTGTTCTACCAATTGGAACTACGCCCCTGCAATGACGACGAATTATAGAGAAGTTTCGCCAAAGGTAAAGAGAAAAATCACTCTTTTAGTTCAACTGCTTTTTAAATAAACAAAACGGCGAATTAGCATGCTAATTCGCCGTTTTTTAATCACTTAAAATTAGTTAATTAAAACTAAAATTAATTATTCCCATTCGATAGTTGCAGGTGGTTTACCTGAAATATCGTAAACAACACGAGAAATACCATCAATTTCGTTAATGATACGGTTTGAAACCACACCTAAAAACTCATATGGTAAATGTGACCAGCGTGCTGTCATAAAGTCGATTGTTTCTACACAACGAAGTGATACAACCCAATCGTACTTACGTGCATCGCCCATAACCCCTACCGATTTAACTGGTAAGAATACAGTAAACGCTTGGCTTACTTTATGGTAAAGCTCAGCTTTGTGTAGCTCTTCGATGAAAATCGCATCTGCGCGGCGTAGTAAATCACAGTACTCTTTTTTGATTTCGCCAAGTACACGTACACCTAAGCCTGGTCCAGGGAAAGGATGACGGTAAAGCATGTCGTACGGTAAACCAAGTTCTAGACCAATTTTACGCACTTCATCTTTGAATAATTCACGCAATGGCTCAACAAGGCCCATTTTCATGTCATCTGGTAATCCGCCCACATTGTGGTGAGATTTAATAACATGCGCTTTACCTGTGGCAGATGCCGCAGATTCAATAACGTCAGGATAAATAGTACCTTGCGCTAACCATTTCGCATTTTTAAGCTTTTTGGCTTGCTCATCAAATACATTAATAAACGTGTGACCAATGGCTTTACGTTTATCTTCTGGGTCTGACTTACCAGCTAAATCATTTAAAAACTGCTCTTCAGCTTCAACTTTAACAATGTTTAAGCCAAATTTATTACCAAACATGTCCATAACTTGCTGACCTTCGTTTAAACGAAGTAAACCATTATCAACAAATACACATGTTAGCTTTGCGCCAATTGCACGGTGAATAAGCATAGCCACAACTGATGAATCAACACCACCAGATAGACCTAAAATGACTTCGTCATCACCTACAGTTTCTTTAATACGCTCAATAGCATCATCGATGATTTTTGCAGGAGTCCATAATTTTTCACAGCCACAAATATCAATAGCGAAACGCTCAAGCAAACGTAACCCTTGATGAGTATGCGTTACTTCTGGGTGAAATTGTACGCCGTAAAAACGCTTTTCTTCGTTAGACATTGCAGCATGTGGACAAGTAGATGTTTTAGCTGTTGTTGTAAAATCAGCTGGAATGTCCATTACTTTATCGCCATGACTCATCCATACGTCAAGTATGCCGTTGCCGCCATCAGTAATATGGTCTTCAATTGCATCAAATAATGCACAGCTGCCTACTTTTTCAACTTGTGCGTAGCCAAACTCTTTTTTATCAGAGCTGTGTACACTTCCGCCAAGTTGAGCTGCCATTGTTTGCATGCCGTAGCAAATACCTAGCACAGGCACGCCTGCATTAAATACATACTCAGGAGCGCGCGGGCTGTTTTCAAGTGTTGTTGATTCTGGGCCACCAGAAAGAATAATACCTTGTGGGTTGAACTCGCGGATTTGCTCTTCAGTCACATCCCATGCCCAAAGTTCACAGTAAACACCAATTTCACGCACACGACGGGCGATTAATTGAGTGTATTGTGAACCAAAGTCTAAAATGAGAATTCGTGAATCGTGAATATCTTTGCTCATGGAGTATCTCGTAAAGTCTGATGCTAAATGCCGTTTGTTAATGTAAACGACTAAAAAGAGGGCTTGCAAAGCAAGCCCAGTATATTAAATTAATTACGCTGCTTAACCTAAGCGGTAATTTGGTGCTTCTTTAGTGATTTGCACATCATGAACGTGCGACTCACCCATACCTGCTGAAGTAACACGTACAAATTGTGGTTTTGTATTTAGCTCTTCAATTGTTGCGCAACCCGTTAAGCCCATAGCGCTTCGTAGGCCGCCCACTTGCTGATGAATAATCGTTGCAATAGGACCTTTGTAAGCTACGCGACCTTCAATACCTTCAGGTACTAACTTGTCTGCTTCGTTTGATTTTTGGAAGTAACGATCTGATGAACCTTCTTTTTGATCCATCGCGCCCAATGAGCCCATACCACGGTAAGATTTGTAATAACGGCCTTGGTACAATTCAACTTCACCTGGTGCTTCTTCTGTACCAGCAAGAAGAGAACCCACCATTACACACGATGCACCAGCAACAAGTGCTTTAACAATATCACCAGAAAAACGAATGCCACCATCAGCAATAACAGGAATGTCGCGACCTTTTAAGCCTTCAACAGCATCTGAAATAGCGGTAATTTGTGGAACGCCACAACCGGTAACAATACGTGTAGTACAGATAGAACCAGGGCCGATACCTACTTTAACTGCATCTGCTCCGGCATCAGCTAGTGCAATCGCACCTTCAGCCGTTGCAATGTTACCTGCAATAATTTGTAAGTCTGGGTACTCTTTGCGAGTTTTAGTAACACGGTCAATAACGCCTTGAGAGTGACCATGCGATGTATCGATAAGTAAAACATCAATACCCGCTTCTACTAATGCAGCAATACGCTCATCAGTACCTGCGCCAACACTTACAGCAGCACCTACACGTAAACGACCTTGGTCATCTTTACATGCGTCAGGTTTGTCTTGGGCTTTTTGGTAATCTTTTACTGTGATCATGCCTTTGAGTTTAAATTCATCATCAACAACAAGGATTTTTTCAATGCGGTGTTCGTGCATTAAGCCTAAAATTTCTTCGCGTGCTGCGCCCTCTTTAACGGTAACAAGCTTTTCTTTTTTGGTCATAACGGTAGAAACAGGCTGTTCAAGCTTAGTTTCAAAACGCATATCACGACTAGTAACAATGCCTACAAGCACATTATTGCTGTCGGTAACCGGAAAGCCTGAAAAACCTTTTTCGTGCGAAAGCTCAATTGCATCTGCAATTGTTAAATCGGCAGTGACCGTTACAGGGTATGAAACAATACCTGCTTCGTAGGTTTTAACTTTACGTACGTTTTTCGCTTGTTCTTCAATAGTCATGTTTTTATGAATAAAACCAAGACCACCTTCTTGCGCAAGGGCAATAGCTAAACGAGCTTCTGTAACAGTATCCATAGATGCTGAAATAAGCGGCAAGTTAAGTTTGATACCACGCGTTAAGCGAGTTGAAATATTTGCCGTGTGTGGCAAAACAGTAGAATGACCAGGTACTAAAAGTACGTCATCAAAGGTAAGAGCTTCTTTAGCGATTCTAAGCATTTTGGCAACTTCTCACATGTGGATCTAAGATAAGGAATTGCGGCCAAATTTTAACAGCGTTGTTGGCATGAGTAAATAATATTTCGCAAATATTTATGATAAAGTAGTGCAATAAATAGTTTTAGGTTGTTTTTTATGTTTTCGAAGCCTTCGCAGGCGGTTTACACCGTTTCACGCCTTAATAGAGAAATTCGCACAATTCTTGAGCAAGGTTTTGCATCTTTAGTGCTCACGGGCGAAATTTCTAACTTTATTACCCCTGCATCTGGACATTGGTACTTTTCGTTAAAAGACGATAAAGCACAAATTAAAGCCGCTATGTGGCGTGGGAATAATCGCAACCAAAGCTATCGCCCTGCAAATGGCGCGCAAGTTACAGTAAAAGCGCGTGTATCACTTTATGAACCTCGCGGTGACTACCAGCTTATTGTTGAGCATATGGAACCGGCCGGCGAAGGTCAGCTAAAACAAGAATTCGATGCACTTAAAATGCGTTTGGCCGCCGAAGGATTATTTAGCTCTGCGTATAAAAAACCACTTCCGCAAAACATTAATCGTATTGGTGTTATTACCTCTGCAACCGGCGCTGCTATAAAAGATATTTTAACGGTACTTAAACGCCGTGCGCCGCAGTTAGAAGTAATCATTTACCCTGCTATGGTACAAGGCAAAGAAGCACACCTACATTTAATTAATCAAATTGAATTAGCTAATGCTCGTGATGAAGTTGACGTACTTATTTTAGGACGAGGCGGCGGATCACTTGAAGATTTATGGTGTTTTAATCACGAACAGCTCGCACGAGCTATTTTTGAAAGTGAATTACCTATAGTAAGTGCAGTAGGCCATGAAATAGATACAACCATTAGCGATTACGTTGCTGATGTTCGTGCAGCCACTCCATCAGCCGCAGCTGAGCTTGTAAGCCCAAATACGCAAGAGTTACACAACAAAGTAACACAATTAGTTAATCGTTTATCTAACGCGTTTAAGCACGGTATTGCCGATAAACGCGCATTAGCAACGCAGTTACAACACCGCCTTAATTTGTGTCATCCGCGTAATCAGCTTAGTCAAAAATCACAACGTTTGGATGAGCTAAGCATTGCGCTGCAACAAGCTATGCGTAATCGTTTATATCAGCAAGAACGCACACTCAATAACTTAACGCCTCGTTTGATGCGCCAATCACCTGATAAAAAACTCGCTTCAGCAAGCCATCAACTCTCGCAATTACAAGCTAGGCTAAACCAAGCTATACAGCATCAGTTACAACAAGCGAATAATAGCTTAGCACTGCAAGCAAGCAGGTTAGACTCGGTAAGTCCGCTTAATGTTTTAGCGCGCGGTTATAGCATCACTAAAACACAGCAAGGAAAAGTAGTTAAATCTGTGGGGCAAATTAAAACAGGCGATGTTTTAGTTACAGAGTTAGTCGATGGCTCTATAGAATCACAAATTATTTAAAGCTCTGTACTTAGCAACATTTTAAGTTCGCTATCGCTCGATGTGGAGGTAGTGCTTTTAAATTGTTGCCAAAACTCTTGTTCCATCAACTTATCGTTTAGCTCTCGCCATTGAGCATTACCAAATGTGTCGTTATCAATGGGGGCGGCAAGTTCAAATTCACATACTGTTTTTTTACATTTTGCACTAACAACGTCAGGAATAATTGATAAATCAGCTGTTAATAAAAAATCTTGTAATGCCATTTCAGTACGATAAGCCCATTCTTCATCGCGCGTTTGATTTTCAAATTTATCACGTAAAACCTGCTCAAAATCTGAAGGGCCCCTCATTTTCTTTAAAACACTTTTGAGCGCCGCTTTCTGTTCGGCGAGTTGCTGCTTAAGCTGAGTTACTTGCTCTTCTAAAGGTAGTTCATCAAGCATTTGGGTTTCTGAATTGGTTGTAGGCGTGTCTTCAGCGGGCTCTATACTAGCGACTTGCTCAGGTACTGCAGAGTCTGCATTACTCAATACCTCATTACTTTGTTGTTCAGTATGAAGCTTTTTCTGTTTTTCATAACTTGGCTGCGACTTAACAGATTCTGGATGACTTGAAGCTGCATTAAAGTAGCTCCAAGTTAAACCTACACCCGCAATAAAACCAATCCCTAGAGCCAATAAACTATTCTTGTTCATGTTAACTCCTTTTAAGTTTTATTATTTTTAATTACTTATAACATTGCACTCGTGTGCGATTCGTTTTCAGGCTCAGGATTTGCTAAAAAGTTTTGGTTCATACTTTGCGCCGGACACTCACAATCCGGTCGACCAATAATTTTAGCGGGTACGCCAACAGCGGTTGTGTGTGGTGGAACATTGCTAAGCACAACTGAGCCCGCACCAATTCGTGCGCCCTCACCTACTTCAATATTACCAAGTACTTTAGCGCCGGCGCCAATTAATACGCCTGCTCTAATTTTAGGATGACGATCGCCCTGCTCATTACCTGTACCGCCAAGCGTTACAGATTGCAAAATTGATACGTTATCTTCAATTACCGCTGTTTCACCAATAACAATACCGGTTGCGTGGTCAAACATAATGCCTTTACCCACTTTACATGCTGGGTGAATATCGACCCCAAACACTTCAGAGTTACGGCTTTGAATAAAGCGCGCTAGCTCTTTGCGATTTTGTTGCCACAAACAATTAGCCAAACGGTGCGCCTGAATAGCATGAAAACCTTTTAGATTTAATATAACCGTAAGATAGGTTTCTGATGCAGGGTCGCGGTCTTTTACCGCTTTAATATCCTCAGCAACAAAAGATAGCATACGGTCACATTTTACAAATGCTTGGTCAAACAGCTCTCGGATAGTGAATGCAGATACCACCGCATCAGCCAACTTATTAGCAACAATAAAGCTCAATGCCGAACCTAAACAATCATGATTTAAAACACATGAATAAACATGACTTGCTAATAATGGTTCACGTTTTACTACATCGTTAGCTTCGTCGCGAAGCTGTTGCCAAATTGCATGACGCATAATACTGCACTGCCTTAAGTTGATATAAAATAGCCTTTTCCCAAGTCTAACGGATTTAACCACTAAGGTGTTAATCCCTTAGTTATTTGTTCTGGTTATTAGGTATAACTGTTTATTAAGTTTCATTATTAAATAATAAAAATGCCACGATGCTTATAGCACCGAGGCATTATTTTAACGCTTAAAAAACACTTAAATTATTGAAATACTTTATCGACTTTCATCACTTCAATATTTTTTGCAGGAATTGCTAATTTATAATCAGCAATCACTTTATCTTCAGCCACTAATTCAGCAGGTTTATTAGTGTTATAAATCATTGGTGATGTTTGCTGCGATGCTAAACGTTTTTGCATATCAGCGCCGTCACCAGTAATAAATACATAGTGAACATTGTCTGTTTGTAAGTTTTCTTTAATAACGCGATTAACATCAGCAAGCGTTAGCGTTTTAAGTTTATTAGTTACGTAACTTACAAAGTTATCAGTGTTGTAAAATTCGCTATCAAGCGCGTAACCTAATTGGCGATTTTGACTTGCAACCATTTGCGGCACAAAGTTAATTAAAAAGTTACGCGTAGCTTCAAAATCACCTTCGCTCATACCATTTTTAATTAGCTTATCTAGCTCAAACAAGGCGGTACGTGTTGCAAAGTGCGCATCGTTATTAGAGCGAAGTGGGCGTAACCACACTTGAAATATTTGCTCTGAGCGCCCTAGGTTTGCATCTGGCTTGGTTTGAAACATACCACGTGGAAAATATTCAATATATGCGTAATCGCCATAGTTCATGCCGCGAGTTTCACGAATGCGCTCATATAAAAAGCTGTTAGAACTACGGTGCTCACCAAAGTACGAACGCACAAGCCAAAGGGCTGTCCAGTCTTCGCTACTTCTTATTGTATCAATAGGAAAACCAAACGATACAGCAGTCGATTGTGCCGATTTTTCTACAATAGTTGCATGATGACCTTTAAGCACTGGCGCATCAGGAATACTTAAACGGCTTTGCTCACCTTTTGGTAGCGTTGCAAAATCGCTCATCATTTTAGCTTTAAGGTTTGCAGGCACAGCCCCAATTAAGCCAACCGTGAGTTTAGATTGCGTAAGCTCGCTGTTATAAAACGCTTTAACATCATCTAGCGTCAACGCTTCTAAATCCGAAATATCACCGTAGTTGTAACTTTCGTAAGGGTGATTTTTGTAAAGTGCACTGTATAGCACTTCTTTGCCTAGCTCTTCATCGTTAGATGCTTTTAAGCCTGATTTAATACCATCGATCATTTCTTTTTTAAGGCGTTTAAAGTCATCGTCTCTAAAGCCTGGGTTTAATAATTGATCGCTCACAAGTGAATACCACTGCGCTGCATTGTCTTTATGAATACGCCCTTGGAACGACAGCATTTCTTTATCTATTTGATAACCAAAGCTACCTGCAAGCGGATAAAGTGCTTTTTGAATATCTTTATAGCTTGTCGCCTCTGAGCCACCTTGTGCAAGCATTGCCGCAGTGAGCGCTGCAACACCTTTTTTGCCTTGAGGGTCGGCAGCCGCGCCGGTATTGAATAAAAAGTTAACATCGATTAACGGCGAGCTATTGGTTTTATCAAGTACTTTAAATGCAGGTGCCGCAGGTGCTTGTTCAAGCTTTGCAGTAAGCGCATTTAAATTAACTTCTTGCTCAAAACCTGGGGCTTTATCAAGTGCCGACATTGTTAATGTGGTACGTGCGTTATCAGTAAAGTATTTATTAGCAACGGCTTTAATATCTGCGCTGGTGATGTTATCTGCCGATTTATACAGCTGGTTTATAACCTCAGGATCGCGCTCAAAATGCATGTAGCTGGCAAGGGTTGATGCAATCGCTTGCGACGAATCTAAGCCATTAATAAAGCTGTATTTAAGATTCGATTTTAAATCACTTAGCTTTTGCTCATCAACAAGCTCAGTGCGTGCTTTTGCATAAGTTCGATTAATGGCATCGCGCGCAGTGGCTAAATCGCCTGCGTTTTCTACTTTAACAAATACGTGTAATAAACCCGGATCTTTAGTCTCTGGGTTATAGGTAAACATTTGGCTGGCAATTTGTTTGTCGACCACTAGCTCTTGATATAAATCTGAATTACTAGAAAAATAAAGCTGTGAGATTAAATCAAGCGCCGCTCTGTCTTTTTTAGCAGGCTCCCACGCAGCGCCTTTGTACGATACGAGTAACCAATGCCCTGGTAGCGCTTCATCTTGCTGGTGTAAATATTTTGGTGCTTGTTGAACAGGTTCTGCTTTAATGTCAGCAACATAGTTACCCTTTTTCCAGCTGCCCCAATGCTTTTTAACCATTGCCATTGTTGCTTGTGGGTCTACATCGCCCACGATGACAAGTGACACATACTCAGGCTTATAAAACTTAGCAAAAAACTCTTTACCATAGGCCATTTGATCAGGCATGGCTTCTATGTCTTTAAAAAAGCCCATAGTGGTGTGTTTATACGTGTGCTTATCAAACGCTTCTTCGCGTACAGCGCTTAATAATTTACGAATTGGGCTCGCGTTGTTTTTTAAGTACTCACCTTTTACCGTTTGTGCTTCTGTTCTAAATTGCTCTTCGGTGTAGGTTAAGTTTTGAAAAATATCAGCTTCAAGCTCAAGTACTTTATCAAGGTGCTGCTTCGAAAAGTTTAAATGGTAATTTGTGTAATCGTTTGTTGTATAAGCGCGGTTATCAACACCTGAATTTTTTAATATGTCTGAGTACACATCTTCAGGGTATTTTTGTGAGCCTTTAAACATCATGTGTTCAAAAAAGTGAGCAAAGCCTGTTTTGCCCTCTTCAACTTCGTTACGCGACCCAACCGATACCGGAATTTGCAGCGACACTACATCAGGGTAATCGGTTTTAACAACCATGACACGTAAGCCGTTTTCTAGTTCTTCAATTAAGTAATCTTGCGAAAAAACACGATCATCAGCTTTATTTACTTGTTCTTGTTGTGCTGTTGTTTGCGTGCTTTGATTTTGTTGCATGGTGCAACCTGTTAAAGCCAGCGATACCGCTAAGCTGGTTGCTAATAATTTAAATTTCATTGTTGTCCCTTTTTAAATTGAGCAAATTTGTTGTCAGATTTAACTCTTTAATTATGCCCCAAAGCCAATAAATATAAGAGTCCCAAGGGGATTTATTATGTAAACAACTGTGTCAATTATAAATTATGGGAACAAGCACTATGAATAAACATCATGTTAATTGAAAAACTTTCATTAAATAAATCTATCTAGACGTCTAAATGGCTGCTATATTAAATCCATCAAAACAAACTTAGCTGGAATGAGGATTATGGCTTTATCACTAAAAGAGAAGATAGTGGACACCAATCAAGGTGTTTATCTTATTGGTACTACCCCGCCTAAAATTGGCACCGATAAAGCGCAATTAAAAACCATTGCAGAAAAGCTATTAGGTCGCTTACACGAAATTGAATACGACGGCGTGATAATTTACGACATTCAAGACGAAAGCAGCCGAACTAATCAAGACCGTCCATTTGCGTTTAAACAAACCGTTGATCCGCGTGAATACAGCCATTTACTTCGTAATTTATCTGCACAAGATGTGATTACTTATAAAAGTGTGGCGCAGCGTGGCGTAGGCGAATTTAAAGATTGGCTAAGTGAAACTAAAAACGACTACGATTTACAAAATGTTGTTTTAGTAGGTAGCCCATCATCGATAGGCGATATAAAGCTAAGCCTGCCAGATGCTTATAAAGCATTGGCTGAGCAATCAGATGATTTCTTTTTAGGTGGCGTTACGATTGCTGAACGCCATTCAAGTAAACGAAATGAGCACGAACGATTAATAGAAAAAACAGCACAAGGTTGTCAGTTTTTTATATCGCAAGCTGTTTACGATGCACAAGCGACTATAGAGCTAATCACTAGCTACGCACGTACATGTAAAGCGCAGGGTATTACACCACAACGTATTATATTAACGTTTACCCCGTGCGGCGGCGAAAAAACCTTAGAATTTATGCAATGGTTGGGTATCTCAGTGCCAGAGGCAACAAAATGGCGCATGCTTGATGCAGACAATACATTAAGCGAATCGGTCCGTATTTGCCGCGAAAACCTCGACTTAATACTTAAAAGCTGTGCGCATTTAGACGTGCCACTGGGCTTAAATATTGAAAGCTTAACAAACCGTAAAGAAGAAATTGACGCATCAATTAACTTATACCGTTTATTAAAAGCTATTATGGAATTAAACCTTGCTGAAAAGCTAATAGCTTAAAGGCTAGGTGAGAGCTAATTAACACCCTTCTTGGCAAGCCTCATGGCTTGCTTTTTTATGTCCGTACTTTGAAAAACAAATTAATAAGTACAAGTAAAAATTTGCAGCTTAAGCTATTCATTGAAGCTATTTTTGGTTATTACTCTCAAGCCTTTTTAAGGCAAACCCCATAGAGGAGCACATAACACCAAAAATAATTCCCTCATCAGATATAAATCTAATGCTAGGAAGCGCTTCAAATAAGCTTATTATTGCTAATGAAAAAATAAAACCTATCGCAGAAAAAACCAGCCAAGTTTTTGTGGCATGAGTCATGACGAACTTCCTTTTATTATTGTGCTTTTTTAGCGAGCCTATACGCTTGTTTATTTTTATACATTGCGTGGTCTGCATCATTTAATAGCGCTTCAAAGGGCTGCTTTTGTTTATTAGTAAAACTATAACCAATACTGAGCGATAAATCGCAAACACCTTCTTTTAGTAAAGCATTTGTATACTCAGTCGAAATTTTATCCATAATGTAGTTAATTTTGCTTTTATCACTTAATTGCATTACTGCAACAAACTCATCACCACCTAAACGCCCTACTATGTCGGCATCTCTTAAATGGTTTTTTAGCGTATCTGCCAATATAATTAAGGCTTTGTCACCCACTTCATGTCCAAAGGTATCGTTTAATTTTTTAAAGTCGTTTATATCAATAAACAAGCAACATACGTCGAAGCCCAAACGCAGTGCTAAATTAAGCTTTTGCTGAGCTAGTAAGTTAAGTGCTCGGCGATTATAAATATCTGTTAATGAGTCTAACATGGCTATTTCGCGCATTTTTTCATAGCTGTAAACAAGCGCTAGGTCGTCTTCAATTAAATCGCGTAGTTGCTCTATGAGCTCAAAGTATTCATCGGTATAGCTAGTTATTTTAGTGTCTTTTAAGCATAGCGTGCCAAATACTTCACCTTCTGGCCAATGAATAGGTAAGCCTAGGTAGGATTCAACACCGTCCTCAACTACTTCTGGGAGGGTGTTCCATGCATCGTTATTGCTTGCATCATTAACATATAAAATATTATTAGTTTCAGCGACGTGCCGACAAAAAAGAGGAGTTTGAGGGGGAAGTATCGGGTTGGTTTCAAAGCTTGAGCCACCTTCGTTATTTCTAATAACAACGCGATAGCCTTTGCTTGTTGCCTGAACTATATAACCAGACGGGGCTGAAAAAAGCCCCGTGATAAGGTCCATTGATTTTTGCCATTTATGCAAAGATATTTGGCCATCAACACCAGAGAATGCCCATTTATCAGTTTCAAACATTAACTTTACCTCGGCTATTTAATAGCTCCAGTGTAGGCAAAAAAGTAAACTAAAAGCTATTATTTACGACGTCTACTTGGCTCTCTTTTACCTGTAATGCGTTTTTTATCGCGATCTTTTCGAGATTTATTCGTATTTTTACGATTATCTTTGGGCTTTTTATTTAAGTCAGGCTCGTAACCTTCTAACCACTGCGGCGTTAAACGCGTATCGAGTAATACTTCA
The DNA here is from genome assembly GCF_014163875.1 of Pseudoalteromonas sp. SR43-3. Taxonomy (NCBI): domain Bacteria; kingdom Pseudomonadati; phylum Pseudomonadota; class Gammaproteobacteria; order Alteromonadales; family Pseudoalteromonadaceae; genus Pseudoalteromonas; species Pseudoalteromonas sp. SR43-3. Next base: position 64,229 of record NZ_JACJEC010000020.1, read on the forward strand.
ATTTCTTCTAGCAGCCATTGCTCATCAAGACTTACCAATGACATAGCAAGCCCTTGTTCACCAGCACGACCTGTACGGCCAATACGGTGCACGTAATCCTCAGCAATGTACGGCAGTTCAAAATTAATTACGTATCTAAGTGTAGAAATATCTAAACCACGCGCAGCTACATCGGTTGCAACAAGTACGCGTGTAATACCTTCTTTAAAGTTTTGCAATGCACGGTCGCGTGCGCCTTGCGATTTGTCGCCATGGATTGATTCGGTTTTTAAACCATCTTTACACATTTCTTTAGCAAGCTGATCAGCCATTTGTTTTGTGCGAGTAAAAATAAGCACTTGGCGCCAGTTTTTCATGCCAATCATGTGCGATACAAGTTCGCGCTTACGATCCTCATCTACAGCGTAAATAACTTGCTCTACTTCAACCGCGGCTGAGTTACGTTTATCAACTTCAATTAGTTCTGGGTTTTTAAGTAACTTTTTACTGAGTTCAAACACGCTGTCATCAAACGTAGCTGAAAAGAGTAAAGTTTGGCGATCGCCCGGTATATGTCGCAATATACGTCTAATTTCATCAATAAAGCCCATATCAAGCATGCGGTCGGCTTCGTCAAACACTAAAGAGTCTACGCTTGAAAGTACCACACTGCCTTTAACTATATGATCAAGCAAACGCCCTGGTGTGGCCACTATAACTTGTGCTGTTTTAAGTGCTTTTATTTGAGGGCCAATACTTGCACCACCATAGGCTAAAGCACCATTGATGTTAGTGCCTTGTGCGTACTTTTCAAAGCTGGCAAATACTTGCTGAGCAAGCTCTCGTGTTGGCGTTAAAATTACAACGCGGGCAAGGCCTTGCTCATCTTTTTTAGGGGTATTTAAAAGCTTATGTAACAGAGGTAAAACAAAGGCGGCGGTTTTACCCGTACCTGTTTGCGCGCTGCCCATTACATCACTTCCGGCTAAAATAGGCGGAATAGTTTTAATCTGAATTGCGGTTGGTTGAGTGTAATTATTTTGCTCAATCGCTGTTAATAATAACGGGTCGAGATTAAGTGATGAGAACGTAGTGGCAGACATAGGCTTAGCTTTAAAATAACAAAGAGCGCTATTGTACGCATATTACTGTACTGCGTAAATTAACCAGTCCAGAAAAGTATTTAATCGTGATTGCTCTCTTTCGCTTTAGCGCTAAAATAATAAAAAAGGCGCTAAATAACCGTTGTATTTAGCGCCTTTTATAATTTGCTGTAGCTTTAAGCTGGCTTTAGTGTCGCTTTACGTTCGTTGTAAAACGCTATTAAATCGTCAACTGTTGCTTGGCAGTATTCGCGAATACCCGAAACCACCATGTGCTTTTCACCACTACCCACTTTAACGCCGTTTTCTAACAGGTTAAAACGTAGTGTAATTTTTCCGCGCTTACCAGTGTACTCAAAGCTTGGCTCTGCAAATTCAAGTACTGGCGCTGTTATATCAAGGTTATCAAGATTAATAAGCATTGATTCGTAAATTACCATCGGACGAGCAGGGTTTATCATTACCTCTTGCTTGCCCATTAATGGGATAATTACATGCGGAAAGGTAGTACCAGAAAACTCAACATAATTTTTTATTAGACTATTAGTTAGTGCTGGGCATTGGCTGGTTTTACCGCTGCGCTTTACCTTTAAAATTACTTTTTCGCCATTGGTAACATCAAACTCATCTGCTCCCTCAGGGAAATGTAGTTTGGTGTTTTCATCAACCATACCGGCAAAAGTAAATTCCATTTGTTCACTAATACCGTAGCGGTCTAGTACCAATGAAAAAAGTAAGTCTCCTGGCGCGCAAAACTTTTTGGCATCTTTGTCATGAAGTGGATTGTAATCATCAGCAACGCATTTAGCGAAGCGACACCCCTGCTCACGAGAGATAGAAACATAATCAGCATGCTGCTGAAAAAAAGGACTTAACATAGTTTGTTCACTGCTTAAACTGCTTATAACCTATCTATATTACCAGAAAAAAAATATTGAGAGGTCGAATCTGTTAGATTAATGGCTAAATAAAACAGAGTAATAAAAAACAATGACCTTTTATTTATTAGCACTATCAATTATATGTGTTTTTCCGTACTGCAAAATATCAATAATGCGGCAACCCCTTTGGCACTACTTAATGGCTTTAAGTGTAGTAAGTGGGTATTTTCAAGGTTATATAAATTTGTATGCTCTGCTCAGCACTGGGCTTTACGTTGTTTTATACTACTGTGTGCTAAATGCAAAGCGGGCAATAATACGCGCTATTTTAGGTACTGTTTTTATAATTTCCTCACTGGTATTAGCACTTCATTGGGTGCCTGGTTTTAATAACCTCTCTATTGTTATAGATGAGCGTATTACAAGCGATGCGATTGCTTTTACCCTTTATGCTAATTTTGATAAAGCTATGGCTGGGTTATTCCTTTGTGCTTACTTTTATTCGAGTAAAAAAGCTTTAAAAGCAGACTCTAATAAAGCAGGCCCATTAAACGTTAAACAACCTATTTTTATAATTATTGCTACTGTTTTAGCTTCGCTCACTGCGGCTTTAACACTTGGACTTGTAAGCTTTAACCCAAAAGTGCCCAACTTTTGGTTAGCCTTTATTGCTATTAATCTTTTATTTACCTGTGTAACTGAGGAAGCTTTGTTTAGAGGTTTATTACAAACCAAACTTAGCCAAATAATCACATCTCCTCGCCTAGCGCTACTTGCTCCAATAATGACAGCAGCAGTGTTTGCTTTGGCGCATTTTGCTGGAGGATTTAACTATGTATTGGTTTCATTTATTGCAGGCTTAGGATATAGCTATATTTTTTATAAAACGCAGCGCTTAGCGTGGGCTATTTTATGCCATTGGTTAGTTAATGTTTGCCACTTCTTTTTGTTTACTTACCCTATGCTCAGTAAAATCTAAATACATTTACAAATGCTAACAATTTACCTGTTGGCAAACATTGCCAGCATTTGATTTTGTTAGTAATTTATTACTTTATTTAAATAATAAATTAAAGGACTAATAGATATGCTACGTTTTATAATGGCAATAACAGTGCTGGCCACAATAACGGGTTGTTCAGGCATGACTTATCATACAGATATAGACAACGGTGTTTTATCTCAAGAAATTGGCACCTACGTTAATAAAAGAGATTTACAGCAATTTTATAGCGACCAAGAAGCACACGAAAGTGGCGCAACACTTTTAGGCCGAATAGAAGGTGAAAGCTGTGATGGCGACGGTATGGGCAGCAATAATGTAAGTTACAATCGCTCTAAATCAAACGCGATTGATTTACTTAAAGCTGATGCTATGCGCAGAGGCGGAAATGCTTTTACTATTAATTCTTGTAGTGAAACGTCTGTATCGTATTGCGACCTATCTGTTTTATGCACCGGACAGGCCTACGACTATTAATAAGTAAAAGTGCAAATTATATATTAAGCGCAAAGCTCAGTAGCACACGCTTTCCAGACTCGATTTTAGATACGCTGTGTTCGTACTTATCGGGTCTGAACAAATACACGCGATTAAATAAATTTATAATGCATTTTGAGCATTTAAATACCCCACCCGCTTTAGGTTTCTCTAATACAAAATTGAGCTTGTAATAGCGCCCTTGCTGCACAGGGTCAATATGGTTCATTACGCTATGATTGGTTGGGTAAGTAACAAGGTTTATCGAAAATGTATTACTGCTAAAAATAGCTTTGTTTTTAACGGTTGCAATCATACTGCCTCCTATGAGTTTATATGCCGCATTGTAGCATTTAGTAAATTATGAATGCTTAGGCTAAACAATATCAAAATACGATGTCATATAGCTAAACAGCCTGAAACAAAAAAGCCGAACTTATTTTACTAAGCTCGGCTTTTAAAAGTACATTGTTTAGCAATTATGCACTTGGGTATTCGCGGTACGCACGCTCTATATTTTTAGCCTGCTTTTTAGAAATACCTAAATGAGCAAGCGCTACACGTAAACGAGCACGTGATAAGTCAGAGCCTAATATTTCCATTGCATCAAGCACTGACGTACTTGATGTTTTGCCTGTAATTGCGACAAAAATTGGCTCTAAAAAGTCTTTAATTTTAAGCTCGTGGAATGTAGCCACTTCTTTTGCAATTGCAAAAATAGCGGGCTTATCAAAGCTACGTAAGCCTTCTAGCTGCCATACAAAAAATTGTAGTGCTTGGCGTATTACGTTTTCGTCTGCTTTACCAGCTGTTAATAGCGCAGGGTCGTAAGTTGGAATACCACCTACAAAGTGCCCTGCCAGCTCAACCATATCCGAAAGGGTATTAATACGCGTTTTAGCCTCAGGTAATACTTTAGCTAACATTTCACCGTTAAACTTCCAATCAACAAAGCGCTGAATTAACTGCTCGTCGGTTAGATTTTCGCGGATCCACATGCCGTTTAACCAGCTTAATTTATCCACGTCGAATACTGGGCCACCAAGCGATACGCGCTTCATGTCAAAGTTTTCAATCATTTCATTAAGTGTGAACTTTTCACGCTCATCTGGCATTGACCAACCCATACGACCTAAGTAGTTAAGCACGGCTTCTGGCAGGTAACCCATTTCTTTATAGTAGTTAATAGACGTTGGGTTTTTACGCTTAGACAGCTTTGATTTATCTGGGTTACGTAGTAATGGTAAATGACCAAGTACTGGCGCTTCCCAACCAAAATCTTCGTAAAGTTTTAATAACTTAGGTGCTGAGTTAATCCACTCTTCGCCACGGAAAATATGACTAATTTGCATATGGTGGTCATCAACTACGTTCGCTAAAAAGTACGTTGGGAAACCATCCGCTTTTAAAAGCACTTGCATGTCTACGTTTTCCCACGGGATCTCAATTTCATCTCGTAGGTAGTCGTTAAACTTAAATGTGCCTTCGCTTGGGATTTTCATACGTATAACGTAAGGTTTGCCTGCCGCTAAGTTTGCTTTAATTTCTTCATCTGTATGGTTTAAACCACGACCGTCGTATTTAGGGCGCAAGCCTTCTGCCATTTGCTCTTCACGCATTTGATCAAGCTCTTCGCTTGTTGCAAAGCAGTAAAACGCTTTACCATCGTCAACTAACTGATGCGCGTATTTTTTATATAAATCGCTACGCTCAGATTGACGGTAAGGACCAAATTCGCCACCCACATCAGGACCATGATCCCACTCAAGCCCTAACCAGCGTAAGCTATCCATAATCGCAAGTTCAGACTCTGGCGTGCTACGTACTTGGTCTGTATCTTCTATACGAAGTACAAATTCACCGCCTTGTTGTTTAGCAAAACAGTAGTTAAATAAGGCGATATAAGCGGTGCCAAGATGCGGGTCACCAGTTGGCGACGGGGCAACACGGGTGCGAATTGTCATGGTAAATTCTCTTTAAATAAGTGAGATAATAAAAGTGGTTTATGCAGCTACTTTGTTTAAGTAAGCAATAATATCGTTTGATTCATACAGCCATTGTACTTGGCCATTTTTCTCTATACGCAGACAAGGCACTTTAACTTTGCCGCCTTGCTCAAGAAGCTCTTGACGATATTGCTCATTATTTTTTGCATCACGCGTTTCTATGTTTAAGCCTTCGCGCTTAATAGCGCGGCGTACTTTTACACAAAACGGGCATGCTTTAAATTGGTACAGTTTAAATTGTGAGGTTTGCTGATCAAGCTGTGCTTGCTCGTCGCTTGCACGCTTTTTACTGCGAGGAGTAAATACAAAATTAAAGAATAAGATTATACAACCTAAAAACCAACGAACTAATTTCATGTTCTGTGCTCTGCTTACAACAATTTAAGGAGCCAGATTTTAGCACAAATTTACAATCAAAAAAGCTCAATACTGTTATCTATCTTTGGTTCGTTATTAACTTCTAATTCACTGTAGGAGGTAACTCTATTACGACCAGTATTTTTAGAGTAGTAAAGCGCTAAATCAGCCTGGTTTACAATACTCGATACAGTATCAATACTCACTAACTCTAAAAAACCAATGCTAATGGTTAATTGGCCAATTTGTGGAAAAGGGTATTGGGCAACATTAAGGCGTAACCGGTTAAGTGCAACATGTGCATCACCCTCTGTTTCTGCTTGAAATAACATAGCAAATTCTTCACCACCATACCTAAATACATAGTCTTCAATTCTAAAATTATTTTTTAGTAGCCGTGCAACAAGTAAAATAACCTCATCGCCAATTACATGCCCGTAGTTATCATTAATATTTTTAAAGTTGTCGATATCGGCAATAGCTAAATACCAACGTCGCTTTTTATTGTTATCATTTCTTGGTAACAAAAAACCGTTACCCGATACAATCTCAATTACTTTTTTATCAAATGTTTGCCTATTTAAAAGCTCTGTAAGTGGATCTAACCGCGACTTATATAATAGCCCAAGCTGATTAGCATAAATATTTAAAATATGTACAGCTAACATAGTTATTCGTTCTGGTAATTCTTGCTCGGTTTCTATTAATAAAGTGCCGACTACTTTTCCAAAATGATAAATAGGCACGTAACTTGTTGTGCTACTAAAGGCATAGCTCACCCTAATTTTATTTTGAGTGACCTTTTGTAATAACAATGATGCTTCATCTGGGCTTAATTGCTCTAAATTACTGTTTGAATTAATAAGAGTAGGGGGTATGGGGACTGAAAAATTTTTATTGACGTAAATGGCAAAATTATCAACTTCGAGCAAGTCGCTAATTATTTGTATTAATGCGCTATCTAAATCACTTTCTTCCTCTTGCTGGGTAAGCTTAATAATCCATTCGTGCCCACACTTATTTGCCTTCATTACACTGCCTAAACTAATTAAACTTTTATTAGTCTAGACAATACTCATGAATTTACTAAGTTATGAGGTAATACTTATTAACTAATCCTTTAGAATAGGTATTAAAGTAATACTAAGTCGTCGCGATGCAATACTTCTGCACCACTATCGTATTCAAGTAACTCACCTATTTGATTTGAGTGTGCGCCTTTGATTTTATTTACCTCGGTACTGCTAAAACGCGTTAAGCCACGTGCAATTACTTGATTTTTAGTATCTATTAAATCAATTAAATCGCCTCTTTCAAAACGTCCAAATGCATTAGTAACGCCTTTAGCAAGTAAGCTTGCACCTTTATTTTGAAGGGCACTAATAGCACCTGCATCTATAACAATTTGGCCGGTACTTTTAGGCCCAGCTAGTAGCCATTTTTTACGGCCATCTTTTGGGGCGGTGAGTTTTAAAAAGCGTGTACCAGGTAACTCGTCACTCATACATTTTAAAATAACGTTTTTACCAGCGCCTTTAGCAATAATGACTTCAACGCCTGCACGCCTTGCAATGTCGGCTGCTTGTAATTTGGTTGCCATGCCGCCAGTACCTAAGTTTGTACCACTGCCACCAGCAAGTTGGCGCAGCTCATCGTTTATATGTGTTACTTCACCAATGAGGGTGGCATCGGCATTGGTGCGAGGATCGCTGGTAAATAACCCTTCTTGATCGGTAAGTAGCAATAATTTATTAGCATTGGCCAAAATAGCAACAAGTGCCGATAAATTATCGTTGTCGCCTACTTTTATTTCACTGGTAGCGACTGCGTCATTTTCGTTAATGATGGGCACAACATCGTAATTTAATAACGCATTGAGTGTATCGCGGGCATTAAGGTAGCGCTCTCTGTCGTCTACATCAGCGCGGGTAAGCAGCATTTGCCCTACATTTACCCCATATAAAGCAAACAAGCTCTGCCAAATATGAATAAGTTGACCTTGTCCAATTGCAGCAAGCATTTGTTTATCAATTAAGCTTCTGCCACAGGGTTTTAATAGTTGTTCGCGCCCAGCAGCTACCGCGCCGCTCGACACTAAAATAACCTGATGCCCCTGCTTTTTAAGCTCGCAGCATTGGCGTACTAATTCAACCATATGTGCTTTGTCTAGCTTATCGGTGCCGCCAGTTAGTACGCTTGTACCAAGCTTTACAACTATTACCTGTTCCCTTTGCATGTGCTTTTTACTATTGATTAATTAAAGATGAATTAATTTATACCAGCTCGGTATTTTTGAACAAGTTAAAAATTTTCATGCTAGGATCTGATTTTATTAAATTAAGTAAATTACTCTCTATGCCTGCCAGTTTATGTTTAATTATTGCCACCTTTTTATGGGGCAGCTCTTTTATTGCGCTCAAATACGCCATTGCTATTTACGACCCTGCATTGGTGATATTTTTACGCATGCTCACCACGTTAGTTTTGTCGCTTTGTTTATGGCGCTACGTTATTCGGTTTGAGTACTTAAAAGGTGACTGGAAGTATTTAGTGGGTATGTCGCTTGCTGAGCCTTGCTTATACTTTTTATTTGAAGGCCATGCAATGGAATACACATCAGCCTCGCAGGCTGGTGTTATTGTCTCTTGCTTGCCTATTATTATTGCGTTGCTTGCCTTTGTATTACTTAAAGAGCATATAAGCAAAGCCATTGTTGTCGGTTTTACGCTGTGTATAGGCGGCAGTATTTTACTTACGCTTCTTTCACCAAGTACCGACCAAGCACCTAATCCGTTACTAGGTAACTTTTTAGAGCTTATGGCGATGGTGTGCGCTGCATTTTATACCGTAAGTATTAAACATTTAGCTAATCGCTACTCGCCCCTGACTTTAATTGCTTTGCAAGGTATTAGCGGCAGCTTGTTTTTTGCGCCGTTTTTATTTTTTATCGACCTACCAAGCGAAAACCAGCACGACTTAACTGCGCTCATGAGCATTTTGTATTTAGGTTCGTGTGTAACCCTTGGCGGCTACGGCATGTACAACTATGCAATTAGCAAGGTATCGGTATTAACCGCTGCTGCGTACTCTAATTTAATTCCTATTTTTACACTTATTTTGTCAGCTATTATTTTGGGCGAAGTGCTCAACGTTTGGCAATGGCTGAGCATATTTGTGGTATTTATTGGCGTAATGGTAAGCCAGCGCCATCAAGAACTCGTGGTTGATATACCGCTTAGCGAATCAGGCGAAGACATTTGCGCAGATACAAGCAACCTTAAATCAGTACCCGAGGCAAGTGAATCAAAAGGGTAACAGGTAAGCAAATACAGCCCAGGTGTTTGTAAAAATGAGTTTTGGGATTGATGAATAACCTCAATCCCCGTTACCTTATAATTTTGAATCACCCCACTTTGCAGTTGCAAAGTAAACGCCTCTCCCACTTTGGCGTGTTGTAAAAATGCAAAGTGGGTGTCGTTATGCCCTGCTATTAGCGCGCCTTTTTCGTTTCCAAACTCTTTTCCGCCCAGCTCCCCTGCGGGTAAAAATTGGCTAGGCGCAAACGCTAAATTGCGACCACTCGCTCCAGCTAATACACTTAATGTTTTATTATGGCTTGGCCAATCAAGCTTTGCAGTCACGTAGCTGTCGGCGTAATACCACGGTTTTACTTTAATGCCGGGTGATTTAAGCGCCTCTTGCCATGCTTGCTCAATTAATACTTGAGCAAGCCACGCTTTTGCCTGCATATAAGCGCCGTGACCAAATAATCCAAGCCCAGCTATTAGTAAACCCGCGCTTAGCCACTTTTTCATTTACGTGCCCTGCTTAACTTAAATGATCGGTTTATTTTAAGGGCGCTAAATCCCAATAATAAAATACAGCCTAGTAATATATGTAATCTGCTTTGCCCATCGGTTTGCGGTAAACGCATTGCCATACCTTGTGGTACTGCATTAGTAGCTTGCGCCGTTTGCTCTGCCACTTCTTTTATTTGAGTTTGTTCAATCGCTATAAAAGCAGTAAACGGGCTAAGTAATTGATGAGTAAGCGCAAGCTCCTGTACTTCATCTTTAACTGTATTTTGCTCGTTGTATAAAAGTAATGACTTGATTTTTTGGCGCGCCCACAGTTTTGCTATACCTTGAGCGCTTGAGCTATTTTGTGTACTTAATTTAATACTTAAAGGACCTTGTGCTGTTTGCCCAGCAAGTACCACATTTTTAGCATTATTAAGTTTTATGGCGACCATGATAGGTTCACCAAAATATAAATCAGGTAGTGGTGACGGCCAAAAATCTAAGCTGTTACCGCTTTCATCGCTTAGCCCCAAATTAGTAATAGCCGGATGTGCAAGCTTATCAAACAACTGCTGCATTTTAGGTTGCACCTCGCTTGTGCTGCCTATAAACGTAAATGAGCCTTTACCTATATCTGCCGCTCGGCGCATAAAAAAGCTATTCGGTGCGCTGCCAATACCCACTGTAAATAAGCGGCTATCGCCTAATTTACTTTGAATATTTTTAAATAATGCATCTTCATTACTTACGCTGCCATCAGTTAAAAATACAACTTGGCGCACAAAACCATCAAACTCGCTACCATCAAGTACGGCATTAAGCGCACCTTGTATTTCAGTGCCACCGTCGGCCTCTAGGCTATAAATAAATCGCTCTGCACGGCGTAAATTAAAGTCACTGGCTATAAGTGGTTTATCGCTCATTGGAGTTACTATGTTGTCAAAACCAATAATGTTAAAGCTGTCGTCGCTATCAAGTAATGAAAGTGCATAAAACAACGCTTTTTTAGCTTGCTCCATAGATTGCCCATGCATAGAGCCTGACGTATCAACTACAAATACCATTTCACGAGGTAAGCGCTGTGTTTGTGTGAAATGATCCCCTGGTGGCATTAGCATAGCAAGCCCGTATCGGTCACCATTTTCAAACTGCTGAGTAAAAAATGCGGCTTGAGCTTGCTCTTTTTGCAGCGGTTTAAACTCAAGTACAAAGTCGCGATTAACTGCATTTGTCTCATTTAACGCTATTTTATATTGTCCAAACGCGGTGTTTTGCACCTCAACATTGTGAAATTTAGAACTGATATCCACCAGCTCTAAGCCTACGTCTATATCTATGTTTAAGCTAAATTGGCTGCTTGGTACGTTATCATTTTGATTACTGCTTTTAATACTGTAAACAGGGCTTAACCATCCCGTTGGGAGTGAGTTAACGTGCGTTTGGTTCTGAGTACTCACCTCAACTTCACCACTAATCGCGTGATAACGCGGTGTAATGGTAGTAGGAAATCTAATAGCAAATGTGCCGCTGCTGTAATCAATTATTTCTTGATACTCAAGCTCAATAATTACTTGCTCACCAGGGCCAATATTTGCCACATTCGTAATAAACATATTGGCGCGTTGCTGGCGTACAAGGGCCGCTTGCTTACCTGCTTTTTTAGCCTCCTCGTATTTTTTTTCGGCCTCTACCTTTTTATCAATTTGGCCTTTAATGACTCGCTCACCTATACGCATAGTCATGGCATGTACGGCGCTTTCATCAGGCAATGGAAAAACGTAGCGCGCATTAACCGCAAACGGGTTTTCGTTTTGATAGGTTTGCGTGACTACAACATGATTAATCAGGCCAGTTAAGGTCATATTGGCGTCGCTTTTTAATATTATTGCTGGGCCTGCTGGCGCACCATTGCTATCAAAAAGCTCTAACTTGGGTGATTGCGCATGGCTTTTGAAGCTCGCTAACAGCACAATCACTATGAATATAAAAATGCTTACTTTAGTAAGCATTTTGGTCGGTTTACTCAACATAAAATCACTCCATCGAACGCTTTGTTTTACTTAGATTCAGTTAGATTTAGTTACTCGCCGTTTGGCCATTTACTGAGTTCATTGAGCGAGTGGTAAGCGTTACGCGTCTATCAAAAAAGTTATCTTCCACCGTGTTACTGTTAGCCAATGTTTGCTGCTCGCCAAATGCCTGCGTGCTTAAACGTTTATGGCTCACACCGTGCTTTATTAAATAGCTTTGCACGGCATTTACACGCGCTTTAGAAAGTAAAAGGTTGGCTTGCTCATCGCCGCGCTGATCGGCAAAGCCACTTAAATCAAGTGCGAGTTGTGGTTGGTTGTTTAACAAGGTAACGAGTTGGTCTAACTGCAGTGCAAAATGCGGGGCAATAACACTTGAACCTGTTTTAAATTGCACCGTCATCGCCAATAAGTTATTAATTTGAACTTGAGTTAACTGCTCATTTTGATTGGCAAGCACTTCTAGCTGTTGCTCTAACATATTGTTGTGGTTAAGCACGAGTTGGTAATCGCTGGTTTTTTCTTTCATAACCGTAATTGCACGCTCTTGCTCTGCAATTTTGTTATCAGCTACTTTTGAAT
>NZ_JACJEC010000021.1:0-75631 GCF_014163875.1 Pseudoalteromonas sp. SR43-3
AAAGCTATATAGAAAAAAGTTTAAAAAACTTTATTTTGAATTACGAAAAAGAGGCCGCTGGATAAAGTGGGGATCCCTCAGCCCAAAGGGTTCTTCCTAGGGGCTATTTACTCTTTGTTGCTCGGTTTTTACTTAGCCCACTAGGTTACAAACCTCGCGCCGCGATTAAATAGCCCCTAGTTTGAACAAATTTTAATCCGCAAAGATCAACAGACCCTAGTACCCATTTTATTATAAAACCCAGCATTGGCGCTGGTTTTTTATTACTAATAAAAAAGTTATTACTCGTTTTTATTTGAAAATGTTTCTCTCCAGTGCGGGTTTTTCAAAAATCTCTAGCCTGTAAACTTTACCTTAATAGTTAGTGCATCAGCACATAGTTTATTATTTAGGTGAAATCATGAAAATTAACACGTTATTGCTAGCAACTTCTCTTTTAGGCGCAAGCTCGTTTGCTGTAAAGGCAACAATTGAAGATCAAATAACACCCGCGCCGGGCATGGGAATATTTGCAAACTACAACGAACATATCACTAACACGCCATTTTTACTCAATCTTGATAGCCAACCTAAAGAGCAGATGGGGCCGTATTTAACACGTCAATATTTTCATGGTACACAATCTACGTTTGTGAAATGGGTGGCTAAAAAAGGCGGTAAAGTGCCCCTACACAAACACCCAAACGAGCAAGTAACGTGGATCATTTCTGGCGAGGCCAAAGTGTTCTCCGGTGGTAAACAATATCTTATGAAATCAGGCGATATGATGGTAATACCTGCTAACGTACCGCACGAGTTTCACTTCAGTGAAGATACTGTAGATATTGACTTTTTTGCCCCAGCGCGTCAAGACTGGATAGATGGTACAGCTAGTTACATTCAACAAAAGTAGGGTAATTTATGTTTTTAAATAAATCTAAATCAAGCTTAACGGCAATTGCCATACTTGTAAGCTCAACAGTGATGGCTGAGCCTGAAACGGTTAAGTCAGAGATTTACGCACAAACAGATGCCGCAGTAGGCGGTATTACATATACGCAAAATAAGCGCTTTATTTTCAGCTATCATCCATTTTATAACCCCAAGGTTAAAGTAGGCGAGCTTTTAAAAAATGGTGATGTAGTGCCATTTCCTAATGCGCAAATGCAAAACGCATATAAAAGTGATGGCAGTTTAAAAAATCCTGCTGATTACTTAAATTGGGTACTCGGTGTAAGAGCCGACGATACTGGTAATGTGTGGATATTAGACTCTGGTCAAGCACTGCCGCGTACAACACCAAAGTTGATAGCGTGGGATGCGATAAGCAATAAGTTAAATAAAATTATTTACTTACCAAGCCCTATCTCTTTGCCACAATCGCAACTTAATGACTTAGCTATTTCTAGCAAATACCATACATTAGTCATTGCAGACGAAGGCATTGCTGATGGTGCAAATGGCAAGGAAGCAGCACTGATTGTGGTTAATACACAAACAGGAGCGAGTCGCCGAGTGCTGCAAGGGCACGATAGTGCTTTACCCGATTACTCAATGCCAATAATAATAGATAAAGGTACGAGTGAACAAAAGCAACTTGATGCCTTTATTGGTGCCGATGGCATTGTGCTTGATAACGCACAGCAGTGGCTTTATTTTGCTCCACTTAATAAAAAATATGTTTACCGTATTAAAATGGCCGATATCGCCAATGAACAATTAACCGATAAGCAAATAGCTGAGCGTGTAGAGCAATACGCACAAAAACCAGTAAACGGTGGTTTGAGCATAGATGCAGACAATAACCTGTACTTAACTATTGTTGGTGAACGTACTGTCGGCGTTATAGATGCTAAAACGCGGCAGTACCGCGATTACACCTATGACAAAGAGATGATATGGCCTGATGGTGTAAGTATTGGCCCTGAGGGTTACATGTACACGGGTGCAGCGCAGTTACCGTTATCAGCACAACTCAACAATGGCAAAGCAGAAAACAAAGCTCCTTATTATATATTCAGATTTATACCTTTAGCTGAGGGAGTAATAGGGCGCTAAGCATTGTTACGAGTATTCCTAGAAATCTAGGTAGCAATTGTGTTAAACACGCTTAATCGCGTGTTTTTTTATGTGTCACATTTTAAAAATATAATTATCGGCAAAGGTTAACACGTCCTAGGGCGTGCTAAAGCTACTCAGTTATGATTGTATTTATTATCAATTAAATCATGATAATGTTTCAATCATTAGCGCGTTTTTCGCTACTCAATAGTTCGCTATATTACACATATCTTATTACTGACCCCTGGCATATACCATGAAATTATATACTTACTCACATTGTCCATTTTGTGCGCGTGTGAGCTATATAGCAGGAAAACTCAATATTAAGCTTGAAGAAGTTATTATTGATTATGACGACATTGAAACACCAACAAACTTAATTGGTAAAAAAATGGTACCTATTCTTGAAAAAGACGACGACTCAATAATGGCTGAAAGTAATGATATTATTCGCTATTTTTTACAACAAAAAAATGTTGATGAACTAATGGAGCCATCAAAAAATAGTCTTCAATGGCAAAGCAGTGCTTTTTTACCGCTACAACAAATTGGTTATCCTCGCTGGCCGTTGCTTAGTCTAAGTGAGTTTAAGACTGAGTCTAGCCGAGTGGCTTGGGAAAATAAAAAACAAACAATTGATCTTAATTTTGTCCAACTATTAGCATCGACAAGTGACATTGTTTCTCAAGTAAACGCATTTTTAATCGGTAGCGAAAAGTTGCTTAATATTGAAGACGGAAAAAGTCATATTTCGTTGTTTGATAGTGCCATTTATTTTTCTATTCTAAGAGGCTTGTATTGTGAACCAACAATTACATGGCCCCAGCAATTAAATGTGTGGATGAATAATGAAGCACTAAATTCAGGCGTTCCTTTATTGAAGTAATAAGCCCATTTTTATAAACAGTACGACTCCCTTCGTATAGCGTTTCAGGCCAGTGACTTTGTTACTGGTTTTTTTGTTTAAAAAAATATTAGGTAACAAAAAGCCACTTTAAATATAAGTGGCTTAGTTTATTTTTATTTTGTGAACGCTAACGTTTGTTAGCCTTCACAGCTTTTAAAAAAAGCTTATAGAACTTGGATTATTTGCTCTTTTGCTAAACGTGATTTAGGCAGTTTGGCGTTATAATCTTCAGAGTCATCATGGTAGCCAAGCACTAAAGCTACATCACAAATATAGCCATCCAGCTCTTTTTCAAAGATTTCACCAATAAGTTCAGCGTCTACGCCTTCCATTGGGGTTGAATCAATACCTAAACGTGCTGCTGCATGCATGGTGTTACCTAGCGCAATGTAAGTTTGTGCTTTAGTCCATGTTGCATTGTTACCTTGCTCATCGGTATTCATATCAACAAAGGCAAATGCACCAAAAGCCTGTTCGCGGTTTTCTGCTTTTGTACGACCATTTTTAATGTCAGCATCAATGACTTGTGCGTAATCTTCGCGTGTATATTTAGGGTTGTAAGCAAATAAAATAACGTGCGACGCTGTTTTAATATGAGGCTGATTAAATTGAAACTTATTAGCAAAGGTATTATGCATACGTTCTTTAGCTTCGTCAGACTCAATAACAATAAATTTCCAAGGTTGTGAGTTAATAGATGAAGGAGAAAGACGCATAGCTTCAAAAACTACGTCTAGATCATCTTGAACAATACGCTTGGTTGTATAACGTTTAGTTGTGTAACGTTTTTCTAAATCACTAATAATTGGGTGAGTCATTTGTTTCTCCGTTAAGTGGCCTGTTTGACCGATGCTTACTATATTGAGCCGTTTTATTAAAAAAAAAGCCCGTATCACTATTTAATTACTTACTTGTTGAGCCACTGGCGCGTTACGTCATCAAGTACTTGTCGCTCTTTGCTAACTTTATAATCAAGTGCGGCAATTATGTCGTTTGAAAAGTGTAACTTATCAAGAGTGTCTAATTGAGCTTGACTAAAGAGCGCTTGTTTAACATCACGCAGCAATAAAACTGCTCTATCAACGCTGCCAAGTAAACCTTGTGGATCGGCAAGTTCACGTATTTTATGTTTATGGTGTAAAAATTGAGGTTTCCAAAGGGGAACTACGCACCATGTGTGAGTTGCAACGGCGTTTTCAAAAGCGCTAAAGCAGTCATCTTCTGTGCCAGTTAAAAATTCATAGCCAGCTTGAGATAACCCGTATTCTTTCATCATGTTAATTGAAAAGCGAGTAATGCCAGCACCGGCATTTATGCCCTGAATCGTTTTTTGCATTTTGCCAAGGACATCAGGTTTCAGTAAGTCGCTAATTTGGCTTACGGCATGCTCTGGTATGTAATCGGGCACGCCCCAGTGAGCATAAGGTTGGTAATGTAAGCCAAGTTCAATAAGTGGCATAACCAGCTCCACATCAGCTTTATAGATACCGTGGCTTGACGGAAGCCACGCAGAAGCGAGTAGGTCTATCTCACCTGATTTTAAATTTTTAAAGTTATCTTGATGCGGTGCGTAAATACGCTCAACGCTAAAGCCCATATCAGTTAAAACATGGCTGATAATTGAAGCGGTAACTCGATGAAATGATAAATCGGTTACACCTAATTTTAAATGTGGTGTACTCATAATGTATTACTCCATTTAATAGAGCAGCCCATGCTAGGTGTTTGCTGCTGAGGGCCTTTGCCTGTTGCGGCAATTTGGCGCATTGCATTAACTAACTCAGGGGTACGATGTTTGGCGCCATTCATTTTTGTATCGTCTAAGCGGCCACGGTATTGCAGTTGCCCATGTTTATTAAAACCAAAAAAGTCAGGTGTGCATACCGCGCCATAGGCTTTGCCTATGCGCTGGTCTTCATCAACCAAATAGGGAAATAAAAAGCCATGTTGCTTAGCAAATTTTTCCATATTGGCAGGAGAGTCTTCGACTACATATTGATAGTCGTTTGACATGATAGCTAATACATTAATGCCTTCACTAATAAGTGTTGCGGTGTCTTGGCTCAAGCGATTGGCTATGCGTTGTACATAAGGACAGTGGTTACAAATAAACATAATGAGTAAGCCATTTTTACCCAGATTATCGGCTAATGAAAACGACTCACCTAATGGGCTTTTTAGTGTGAAGCTAGGGGCTTGCCAGCCAAAATCACAAATTGGTGTATCTAATAACATACGTTAAATCCTATAAAGCCAGCCCGTATGGCTGGCTTATAAAAATAATTAATTATTTTTGATTAAAGCGAAAACGCGTTAATACGTAAGGCGGTTTTGCATTACCAAAGCCTTGGCTAAATGCAGGGTGCTGGTGGAGTTGATCTTGTGTTACATAAATCCAACCATTGCTTACTGCTAGACTGTCAGGCCATGATAATCGTTTATCTTGAACAATTATTTCGTAGTGGCCTTTAGTGGTTAAGCCAATCGCATTGTTTTCAAGGTCGGTTACCAAAATGCCGCCGCCAGGAGCGTAGGTCATGCCATCGCTTGGATTTTTAGGGCCAAACACTTCAATATTCTGTGCTTTTTTAGTGTCGGAGTAACTGTTATTAGCCAATACTTTTGCTGGGATACGGTAAACCTTAGTGCCAGTAAATGAGCCAAAGTAAACCCATTCGTTATTGTCATCAATCGTTATTGGGTTTAAGCCAAAGCGAAGGTTATTGGTTTTTCCTTCAGGTGATTTAGATGCAACTGGTGAGGCTTCAATAATGATATCGCGCTCCTCCGGCATTAGTGTGGCAGTGCCTTCGAGTACGCGAGTAGACTCACCTGTGTTTAAATCAACCACAATAAAGGCGGGCTTAGTTGCGCCCATAAAATTACCAAATGACATATCAGCTATGTAAATTTTGTTATTAAGTTCATCAATCACAAAGTCTTGTAAAAATGAATTAGCAAGTACCGCTGATTCATTTAGTTTTATTGTGTTTACTAAGCTGTTATTTACGCTATCCCAAGCAATAAGTTTAGGGGCTACTTTTTCGCTCCCCATATCTAAAATCCACACAACGCCTTTACTGTCGCTGTGAATGCCGATAACTGCCGCAAGCCCTACCTTGCCAATTTCTGGGCCGTCTGCCCAATCGATAGTTGGAAACGGTTGCTGTACGCCATTAGCCATAATTTCAACAACGCGTGTTTTTGGGTTATCTAGCGGATGCATACTTACTAGCATCCTGCCTGCCGGTGTAATCGTAATACCTGCACCGCGATATTTAGTAAACGTAGTGACGGTTTCAAGTGGGCCGACTTCTACGGCATTAGCACTTGTTAAGGTGCTTGCTACTAGTGAAAGCGTTGCTATGGCTAAAGTACTTTTGATTTTTTTCATCTTTTGCTACTCGCTGTATTTATCTGAATATGAATTGGTATAAATCACTTGCTCATTTATGAGCAGTTTTATTGCTTGAAGTAATAATAAGCGGGTATTGAAAGGCAATAAACAGCATAATAATTGAATCTTTATCAAATAATAATAGATAATAAAAATAACGAATAAAAAAACACCAATCTAAATTGGTGTTTTTATTAAAATCGCCACTTTTAACGAATAGCGGTTAGTTCATTAATAGTAAAAGATGCAATGCAGCCTTCAACTTTTGCTAAGTAGTTTTTAATGCTTTGTGCTTCCATATGTTGTTGCCAAAGTTCATAACTTTGCCAGTTCTCATAAAACACAAAGTGAGCATCATCTTGATTATTTTGATGCAAGGTATATGTAACACACCCAGGCTCTTTATGTGTTTGTTCAACAAGCAACAAAAGTGCACTTTTTACCGTGTCTATTTTATCGGTGTTAGCAAAAATATTAGCGATTATAGTAAGCTGAGTCATAACTTCCCTTATAATGAAAAATGGTATTTAAAAGCCTTCAAGTACAATTTTACCGATTGATTTCCCCGCTTCTAGCTCTTCGTGAGCAATACGTAAATTAGCCGCATTAATAGTGCCTAAGTTTTTACCAATCGTGGTTTGAATGTAGCCTTGGTCAATCAAATCGGCAACATGATTTAATAACTTACTTTGCTCAATTAAATCTTTGGCATTAAACATTGAGCGGGCAAACATAAATTCCCAATGTAGCGATAAACTCTTCATTTTTAATTTGCTAACATCTAGTGACTCAGGGTCGTCAATCATTGCAATTTTACCAAAGGGTGCAAGTACCTCTGTATACGCTTCAAAGTAAGTATCAGTACTATGCAGGCTTGCTACATGTGTTACCGAGCCAATGTTTAATGCATCAATTTGAGCAGGTAATGGTTTTGTATGATCAACAACATAATCTGCGCCTAGTTTTTTAACCCATGCTTGCGAGCTTTCGCGCGATGCAGTGGCAATCACTGTTGCACCAGTAATCGCTTTAGCAAGCTGGATAAAAATAGAACCAACGCCGCCTGCGGCACCTGTTACTAAAATAACTTCGTCTGATTTTGTTTTTGCATCAGCTGCTTGTTTTACAATGTTTAAATGTTCAAATAATAACTCGTACGCTGTTATTGCAGTAAGTGGTAATGCAGCAGCTTCAGCATCGTTTAAGCTCTGCGGTTTAAATCCTACAATACGCTCATCCACTAATTGAAATTCTGCATTACTCCCTGGGCGAGTAATATCACCTGCGTAATAAACCGCATCACCTGGTTTAAAGCCTGTAACAGCTTCACCTGTTGCAACCACTTCGCCAACTGCATCCCAACCAATTACTTTTACTTCACCGTTTGTTGGTGGCATATATAGGCGCACTTTATAATCGGCAGGGTTAACAGCAATAGCCTTAACTTTTATAAGTAAATCGCGACCTGTT
Source organism: Pseudoalteromonas sp. SR43-3 (assembly GCF_014163875.1). Taxonomy (NCBI): domain Bacteria; kingdom Pseudomonadati; phylum Pseudomonadota; class Gammaproteobacteria; order Alteromonadales; family Pseudoalteromonadaceae; genus Pseudoalteromonas; species Pseudoalteromonas sp. SR43-3. The sequence continues at coordinate 7,818 of NZ_JACJEC010000021.1, forward strand.
GCAATTGGCTGTGGTAGCTCAACATCAATTAGCGACTCAGGGTTTGAAACAGGAAGTGATTGTGTATAACCAATGGCTTTCATAATTATGTATCCTAAATAAATTGTGTAAGTGCTAGTTTGCTAGCTGATGAAGTTAGTTTAGGTGTTAAACTCATTTAGATAAACCACCTAATCATTGAAACATTATCAAAAAATAATAGATAATCTTAATGTTGATTTATGCTTTAATGCTGTTATGGAGTAAATTTCAAGCTATTAGCTTTAGTTTGATTTAACCAAAGTGGATTAATAAAATGTTGTTAGAAGACCTACAGGTAATATTAAAAGTAGCCGAGTTTAAAAGTATTACTGCAGCAGCTTCAAATTTAGACATGCGTACAGCTACTGCCAGCGCCGCAGTTAAAAGGGTAGAGCAAGCGCTTGGGCTTGATCTTTTTATTCGTACTACCCGCCATTTACGTTTGTCGGCAGCGGGAGAACGTTATATTCCTCAGTGCCAACAAGCGCTTGCTATGCTCGATCTGGCAAAGCAAACCATGAAAAGCGATGATGACATTATTGATGGTGAGCTGCGTATTGCTATGTCGTCAGATTTAGGGCGTAATATTGTTATTCCTTGGCTTGATGAATTTCTGCAAACTCACACTCAATTAAGCTTACGGGCTAATATTAGCGACAGTAATATAGACTTTTATCGTGACTCAGTAGATATCGCGCTGCGCTACGGAAAACCTAATGATGCCAGCATATATGGTTTTAAGATTTGTAATGTACCGCGTGTTTTATGTGCCACGCAGGCTTATTTAGATGAGCATGGAACACCACGTCATCCTCACGATTTAGCAGCACACAAAGGCCTGTTTTATCAGCTGCAAGATATAATAAAAGATGTGTGGGTATTTAGCGGTGAAAACAGCGAGTTTAAAGTTAAAATGAATGGTGGGCATGCAACTAACGATGGTGACTTAGTTAGGCGCTGGTGTGTATCTGGTAAGGGCCTTGCCGTTAAGTCGTGTTTAGATATGTCAAACGACTTACTTGCGGGTAATGTGGTAAATGTTATGCCGAATTTTACGCCTACGCAAACAGAGCTTTGGCTTGTATGCCCAAGTAGGCAGTCGATTACGCCCGCCGTACGCTTACTTCGCGATGCCTTTAGAGAAAAAAGTACCACTATTTTAAAAGCCCTTATTGCAAAAGGAATTATTGATAAAAGCGTACTGAGCTAATTAGTCTACTTAATAATGCCACCGGCTTAGAGCTGGTGGCATTTATCGTATTCGTTAACTTAGCTTTTTATTAAAAAACTCAACGGTACGTTGCCATGCAAGTTCGGCATTGTCTTTATCATAGCGACCTGTCGAGTCGTTATGAAAACCATGATTTGCCCCTTTATACATATGCATAGTGTATTCAACATTATTAGCTTTTAAATCTTGTTCGTACTGTGGCCACGACGCGTTTACACGTTTATCCAGCTCGCCTAATTGAATCATTAACGGCGCTTTAATATTTTTACGTAAACTTTCACTGGCTGGGGTGCCGTAAAAAGGCACGCCTGCGCTGATTAAATCACTATCTACTGCCGCTAAATAATTAACAATGTAGCCGCCAAAACAAAAACCAACAGCGCCTAATTTACCGTTACTGTTAGCATGTGATTTTAAAAAGTGCGCTGCGGCAACAAAATCGTTTTGAATTTTAGCGCGATCCATGGTTTTTTGCATAGCGCGTCCTTCATCATCATTACCAGGGTAGCCACCCAGTGGAAAAAGCGCGTCGGGTGCAAATGCAATAAAGCCCACTTTAGCTAAACGCCTTGCTACATCCTTTACGTACGGGTTTAAACCACGGTTTTCGTGTATCACGAGTACAACGGGAAGCTTGCCTTCTATGTTTTTAGGGATTGCTAAGTAACCTTTGCCTTTACCGTGCCCATCTGGCGAATCGAATTCTTCGTACGTTGCTTTAATATCGTCGTCATTAAACGACACTTGTTCAGCCAATGCGTAATTAGGTAATAATGCTGATGTAAGTACAGCCATTGAAAAACCAAGTGCAGCAAGGCCACCGAGTTTTTTCATAAAAGTACGTCGGTCCATTAAACCGTGGGCGTATTCGTCATACCAATCAAAGGCTTCTTGAGGAATGTGATCAGAGGGGGATGTATTCATGGCTGTTCCTTAACTTTATTATGTTATTTAAATACCATAACGTATTAGGAATAAAAAACGAGCAATATTTCTCTCAATTATTAGGATTGTTAATAAACCCTGCTTGTTAAACAATGGGTAGTAGAGACAGTATTAGCAAATAGGTGAATATTATTTTTAAGCTAAAAATAAAAAGCTCGCATAATATGCCGAGCTTTTTTGGTTGGGATGTTACTTAATTTAGCTATTTGTAGGCGCTGGTTGGGCATCTAATAGTGGTGGCTTGCCACGCATTTTACGTACTAATCGTTTAGCATCTTCTAGTGCAACATACTGGCACGGTATAAGTATCAGTGTAATTACTGTGGCAAATAACACACCAAAAGCAAGTGATACAGCCATTGGGATAACAATTTTAGCTTGTAAACTCGTTTCAAAAATAATTGGCATTACACCAATAAAGGTAGTGATTGAGGTGAGTAGTATTGCTCTAAAGCGACGAGCACCGGCTTGTACTACAGCATCTTTAATTGCAACACCTTCGGCGCGGGCTTTGTTTACAAAATCAACCATAACGAGGGAGTCATTTACGACCACACCCGCTACAGCAATAATGCCAAACATCGATAAGCTACTCATGGTCATGCCTAAAATCATATGGCCAAACATCGCGCCAACTACACCAAACGGAATAACCGACATTATAATAAGTGGCTGCGAGTAAGAGCGAAGTGGAATCGCTAATAAAGCAAATATAATCATCATTGATATACCAAAATCACGAAGCTGCTCTGAAGCGCTATCCATTTCTTCTTGAATGCGCCCAGCTACATCACTTGTAACGCCAGGGTAGCTTTTAAGTAATGTTGGTAAGTATTCATCACGAATTTCCTCTGCAATCGCAAATGGTTCGGCTTTGTCGGTATTTACCGCAGCCCATACGTTTACAGTACGTTTAGAGTTTTCGCGGCGAATACGGTTAACACCGTCAACCAGCTTAACTTCGGCTACTTCACTTAGCGGTACTTCAGCGCCTGTAGGTGTGATAATACGCACGCTTGCTATGTCACTTATTGAATTACGTTCGTCTTCTGGATAGCGGATCATGACTTTAATTTCTTCGCCTTCACGCAATATTCGCTGCGCTTCTAAGCCGTAGTAACTAAAGCTAACTTGCGACGCTACATCAGCAAGCGTTAAACCCATGCTGTAAGCGAGTGGTTTCAAATCAAGTTGCACTTCGTCGGTAGCGCTTTGCATTGAATCGTTTACGTCGCCAACGCCTTCCATTGTTTGTAATTTGGCTTTTAATTTACCAGCCACTTCTTTTAGCTCGTCAGCATTTTTGCCTTCAAGTTTAAAGCTAACGTCGCCATCATCTCGACCGCCATTCATTATACTGTCTTGAATGGTCATGGTTTTAATGCCTGGTAGAGCGGGCATTTGCTCACGCCATAATGCACTTAGGGCAAAGGTGTCGATAGGGCGTAAGTCAGGCTCTACCAAAATAGCCATAATATTTGCTTCAGTTCGTCCGCGAAGGCTTACCGATAAATCGCGGATCATCGGTTTACCGTATTGCTCTTGTAGTTGCTGATCGACCTTTAACAACACGCTTTCAATTTTACGTGCGGTTTCAAGCGTTGCTTGCTCAGATGAAGCAAGGTTCATTTCTATATCAATACGCGGAAAGTCGTGCGGTATTTTAGGGTTTGGTACAAACTTAACTAAACCACCTGCAAACATACCTGCGCTTACAATAAGCAAACACATAAAGCCAACAATTACGGTATAGCGGTAGTGAATACAGCGGCCAACAAAAGGAAGGTAGTAGTTATTCACAAAGCCTTTTAAGCTGCTATCAATCACCATACGTAAGCGATGTAATAGATTTTTAGGATTTGGTTTACGCGGGTTCATTGCTGCAATATGCGCAGGTAAAATTAGTTTTGATTCAATGAGTGAAAAAATCAAACATAAAATAATCACGCCACCAATGGCCTTAGAAAAAGCAGCGCCAGGGCCTGTTGCCATTGTTTGCGGTAAAAATGCCGCAATGGTAGTTAATACACCAAAGGTTGCTGGCATCGCAACACGTTTTACACCGCGTACAACGTTATCAAGTGTGTGACCGTATTTTTCTATTTCGGCACTGGCTGATTCGCCCACAACTATGGCGTCATCGACAACAATTCCGAGCACTAGTATAAAGGCAAAAAGAGAGGCTAAATTAATTGTTACGTCTAAAAAGCCAATGGGCATAAACAAAAAGGCGCCTAAAAACGAAACCGGTAAGCCCATCATTACCCAAAATGCTAAGCGTAGCGGTAAAAATAGTGCCAGCACTAACATTACTAACAAGCCACCCCAAATCATGTTATCGACCATCATATCGAGTCGACCTTCAAGGTAGTAAGTTAAATCAACAATAGGAGAGAGCTTAACACCTGCTGGTAAAAGCGGCTCTTTAGTTGCCATGTAGCTTTTAAGTACTTTTGCTACATCGGTAATGTCTTGATCTTTTGATGCGTTTACTTCAAACGAGAGTGAATTCTTACCATTGTATTTTGAATATTGTAGACCTTCTTCAAAGCCATCATTAATAGTTGCAACATCGCCTAAATAAATTTGTGCGCCATCAGCAAGGGTAATAAGTGGCAGTTTTTCAAACTCAAAACCACGGTAGGCTTGTTTTTCAACACGCATCGAAATATAACCATTTTCAGAGCGTATTTGTCCCGCCGACATATTTGCCGAAAAGTTTTGCACCGCGCCTGCAATATCTCTAAATGTTAAGCCATATTCGCGCAGTTTATCGGGGCTGACTTCTATACCAATTTCATATTCTAAGCCGCCGTTAAAATTAACAAGGTTAACGTGAGGCAGTGCTTGTAGTTCGTCTTTTATATCGTTGCCAAGCTCTTTTAACTGGTAGTTACTCATGTCGCCGTAAAGCGCGAGTATCATTACCTCTTGCTCAAACTTATCGCGGCGCACAACAGGGCGCTCCATTCCCGCAGGAAAGGTGTTTATTGAATCAACTTGTACTTTAATTTCATCAAGTACTTCTTGTGGATTGTATTGTTCTTCTATTTCAATCCACGCTTGTGAAAAACCACGGTTAGAGTACGTAATTAGGCGTTTAATGCCTTCAATACCTTCGAGGTTTTCTTCAACTTTTATGGTTATGCCTTCTTCAACCTCTTGCGGGGCTGCACCTGGGTAAACTGCTTGTACGCTTATCCAGTTGCTTTCAAACTGTGGGAACATTTGTTTGCGAATGGTCATTGCCATTAAAATACCGCCCACTAATATAAATATCATTAGTAGGTTGGCTGCAACGGGATTTCGGGCAAACCATGCTATTAACCCTGTTTCACGAGTGTTCATGATTATTCCTCTTTCAGCGCAAGTTGAGTTACATCAGTTTTATCAGGCGCAATATCTTCAATTTTTACTGCCATACCTTCAGTTGGGTATTCAAGCGCTGAGGTAACAATTTGCTCGCCATTGTTTAACCCTTGGCTGGCTATAATCATGCCGTTTTGTTCGCGTATAATATTGAGGGTTTTAAACGACAATGTTAAATCGTCATTTAAAATTACAATTTTATTATCTTTAACTAAGTGGTGCGCAACAATAATTGCGTTATCAAGCGGGCGGCCTTCAATGGTAGCATTAATGTACGAACCAAAACGAAGAGGACGTGTTTTATCGCCATAAGGTGTTGCAAGTTGTGCAACCAAGTAGCTCATACGGCTTGTTTGATCAACCACACCTTCGGTGCGAATTACTTTGGCTTGCCACATTGTTTGCTTACCCGCGTATTCTGCGTTAAATGTAACATTTGAGCCTACGCCACCATTTTTTAAATATTGCAGTTCTTGATCGGCAACCGGTAAACGTACCTCTGCAACTGAGGTTGCGCTTAGTGCGCCAAAACTATTACCTGGGTTTACTACTGAACCCAAGCTAATTGTGCGCTCATTAATAATGGCATCATAAGGGGCTTTAATATAAGTACGCTCAAGATTGCGGCTAGCACGTTTAACACTTGCTTGAGCAGAGCGGTAACGCGCTAATTTTTCTGCCAGCTGTGGTTTTCGTAAATAAAGTTCTGATGCAATAGCGTCGCTTGAGTCTGACTTAATGCGCTCCCACTCAGCTTGAGCGACATGTGCTTGTGCGCGTTCTATTTCAAGTGCTGAGCTTGCTTGTGCTAAACCCGCTTGCGCTTCAATAAAGTCTGCCTCGTAATCATTTGCATCAATTCGTGCTAAAATATCGCCTTGCTTTACAAACGCGCCTTCTACAAATTGATCTGATACCGAAATAACTTGCCCGCTAACTTGTGCTATTAGCTCGGTACGATATTTTGGTTTAACAATGCCGTACGATTTAACATCGAGCGTTATAGAATCTAAAAGTACGCGTTGTGTTGCTACTAAAGGACGTAAATCTTGCTCTGGCTTTTCTTCGGGTGGTTTTTTCATTGCCATAAAGGCGAAAGCTAAAGCAATACCGCCTGCTAAAACAGCGATTGGGAGTATTATTTGTTTTGTAGTAGCCACAAGGCATTCCTTCATAATTGGTGGTGACAGAGCAATAATACGCAATAAAGTGTTTACAAGCTGTTTTAAGATGTAACAAAGCATTACATGTGTGTGTTACAACTCACTATGTGACTAATTAAGTTCCTAAAAAGAAATTAAAGTAAGTGTTTTTTATACAGAGGAAATTATGAAAACCGAATCGATGAATTGCAGGCTAGGCTGCGGCGCATGTTGTATTGCGCCAAGTATTAGTTCGCCTATTCCAGGTATGCCAAATGGTAAAAAAGCCGGAGAGCGTTGTATTCAGCTGGACGAAGGTAATTTATGTAAGTTATTTGGTGATGAAAGTCGACCAAAAGTATGTAGCGATTTTAGTGCCACGCTTGATGTGTGCGGGTCTACAAATGCACAAGCTCTAGCGCTTATTACAGAGCTCGAAGAGCTCACTTAATCCTCATTTTTAATACACATCTATTTACAATATATTATTAATAAAAATCTTCACAAGGTTATTAAAAGCAGTCGTTAATATATTCTATGGTGAAATATTAGACATATTTAATTTTGTTGCTATTATAGGAAATTGTAAGATACTTTTTATAAATCTCATTTATAGGTGATTTCGTTCAATCTTAATTTTTAAAAGGAAAAAAAAATGAAAAATTTACTTACAGCATTTACATTAGGTGTGACTTTATTAGGTTGTTCAAACTTACCCATTAAAACCGATATTAAAGAAGACCATTTTAGACTCGAAAACTTTAAAAGAGAGCAGGGAGTAGATCTTGAATATGTCCACTTGATGTGCTTTAACAAAAAACCTACACAATGGGCTGAACCAAAGCAGTATATCAGTGGTGAGCACGATTTATGGGTAAAGGCGAGTGTTTCAAACCCTGATGTTTTAAATAGTCAAAAAGAAGCTTTTGTTAATTTTAACGTTAATTTAGATTCTGATAAAAGCTACATGCTAAATAGAAAAAGGGAAGGGGATAAAATATCAATCTGGATACAAGAAGTTGAAACCGGTACGGTTGTTTCGCAGGTTCTTACAGATGAGCTTAGTCGCCCTTTACAAATTGATAATGAGCTAAGAAAGAGACAATGTCGTTCTGGTTCAATATAAGCTGAGTAATCAAAGTTCTTAATATTTAGCATGTCGTTTATTCTTTGCTAAATATTTATTCAAAGACCTGTTTTAAATAAACAGGCCTTTGAATGTGATAGCTCATTTCTACCAGTTATACGTTGCGCTTAACGTATATTGCTCACCGCGCCCTGGTGTACCTGGTATTTCTTCAAACGACTCATCCCATAAGTTATCTGCCGCTAAGGTGATAAATAAATTACTCAACTGTGGCGGAGTTATTTTAAGCGTTAGCTGGGTAAATAACGCGTTGTCATTGCCTTTTCTAAGTGCATTTTTGTGTTGTGTACGCCATTCGTTATCTATTCTAAATTCTAAAATATCAGTTGGGTTGTACACAGCGCCAAGTGTTAAACGGTGATCAGGAAAGTTTAACGCGTAAAAGCTGGCATCAATATCGGCTGCGCCGTAGTTTTCTGATTTATGTAAATAGGTGTAGCTTGCTATAAGCTTTGCTGTATCAAAGTGCTTAGTCGCTAAAAATTCAACCCCTGCAGTATCAATATCTACTGGGTTTGCAAAGCGCGCTGAGGTTGAATCAAAATTAAAGGTCCAATCGGTTAAGTTATTATCTTTTCGATAAAAAATAGCCGAGTTTAACTGCCAGCTTTGTTCTTCAAGTAATAAACCTAGCTCCAAGTTTGATGTGGTTTCGCGCTCAAGGTTGTAGTTACTTCTAAATAACCCACCAGAGTCGCTGCCGCCAATGGCTGTGTAGCCTGCAACTTGACTCGCCTGCGCGTATGATAAGTAAAGGGTTTGCGCTGTGCCGTCACTATTTTGGGTGTTTAAGGTTATGTCACCAATAGCTGATACTTCAGCATCATCACGATTTGTATCGTCATAGGCTGCGCCTAAACGAAAGGTAAGCTGTTGGTTTTTTAGCGCTATTGTGTATTGGGGCAATACACTTAGCTTGTAATACTTTCGTGAGGTAAAGTTGTTTTCAAGTGTGGTAGATTCAATTGAGTCATCAATAAATTGTGCAGAGTAATTCATTGCCAGTGCATCACTTTGTGCATGACGACCCGAAAGTCCAAGCGATTTAACTTCACTTTTATGAAAAGCTTCAAATGCACTAGGATTTTCGCGCGAGTAAATATAGTGATCGTCATGGGTACGATAATACGCCGATACTTCAAAATTGCTGTTATCAGCGTAGCTTTGCTTGTGATTAAGCATCCAAAGGCGGGTTTCTAAATCTTCAGTTTCGTTAACGCCAAAAGGGGTGTACAAGTTAGGCCAGCCAAAAAACTTATCTTGCGAGCCATAAAATAAATCGGTTTGGCTGTGCTCGCTTGCTAATTGCACGCGAGCTGAGGCGCGCGAGAAGTCATGATCGCCATTATCAATGGTGCCATCACTTTGCGAATGAGAATACTCACCTTCAAAGCCCAGAGTATAGTTAGCTAAGCTATCAAGTTGTGTGTTTTTAGCAGCGTGAATACTTTGCAGATTAAAGTCGTTTGTACCAGTACCAAGGGAAACACTACCGCCAGTAATAATCGGTTTCCAACCAAATGAAACCGTACCTACAGAGCTATTCATACCGTAAAGTGCGTTATCGGCACCGGTTAAAACATCTGGGCTGCTTAGCATTTGTGGTGCAATGGGTATTTCAGCAAAATAATGGCCAGATTGCGGGTCAAGCAGGGTAGTGCTTCCTACTCTAAAACCGGTGTTTTCGAAAATACCGCCGCGTATAGTTACATCAGCCTGCGCCTCAGCCATATTACGCGATTGTAAATCAACACGGGGGTCATATTCTAAATTAGAAATAGGCGAGTCGAATGTACCTACTGGCAACTTATTTGCAGTGGGTGAGGCCTCAACCGTTATTTTCTCGATTGCCGACTCATCAGATAGCGTATTAGCATTGGCAAATGCAGTAACGCTGCATAATATTGCAGGTATTATAAGGTGTGGTGTGCGATTCATGTGTTTCTCATCATTTTTTATTTGTAGCTGCGGTTACAATTAATTTCAAAGCTTATATTTGAGCATGATAAAATAACTAGATGTAACAGCAGTCATTTTGTGCGCGATTGTACATTAATTTGTTAATTACTGCATTTGATAACCATTTACGTAATACCGACTTTATTAAAAACATGATCATCCTATCGCATTAAAGAGCGCACTCACTGCGTTAAAAATAATTAATATAGAACAACTATATGTCATAATTTTCACCTTGTTATTGCGCTATTTTCTTGGCGCTATAATAGAACATTATTTTAATGCAAACGGTATAATTACTTATTAGGTAACATTTATAATGGATACGACACAACAAAATACAATTTACTTTGCTGGTGGCTGCCTGTGGGGCGTACAAGAGTTTTTAAAGCACTTACCAGGCGTAATAAGTACTGAAGCAGGGCGCGCTAATGGTACAAGCAAAACCACTGACGGCGAATACGATGGTTATGCCGAATGCGTAAAAGTCATTTTTGATTTAAAAGTCGTTAGCCTAAATAAGCTGTATGACTACTTTTTTGAAATTATTGACCCATACAGTATTAATAAACAAGGGGATGACGTAGGCCCTAAATACCGCACTGCCATTTATAGCAAAAACCAAAGCTATTTAGATGCAGCAAGCAATTATATAAACAAGCGCAGTGATGCCGATAAAATTGTGGTAGGGGTAGAGCTGCTAACTAACTACGTGCCAAGCGATCCTGAGCATCAAGACCGACTAACTAATCACCCTGATGATTACTGCCATATACCGCTTGAGTTACTGCATAAGTATAAATCGTAAATTTAACACGGTGTTTTTTTGTAGACGTGCAGCTTGCTGACGTGATGAGCGCAGCTCATAATTATTTAAACCTGAAGTCCCAAAAATACATACCCACAAAAAAGCTCACGTACTGTGAGCTTTTTTAAAACTTACTTATAGCTAATTTTAACTTACTGCTGCTTTTGCGGCGGGAAGTTACTTAATATTTCGCTCACTGTCTTATTTATTGATGCTTCACGTTGTTCTGGCGATTGGTTTTTCTTTAATCGGCCTTCTTTTGCGCCGCGCCATACTAGCTGGTTAGATTCACGGTCTACAATATCAATAATCAGTGTGCCCACTTCGTATTCACGCGAGGTTGTATCACGTTGAAAACCAGTACCCCAATAACCCCAATGCGGGCGGTAGTTTACATTAAATGTATCTACTTCAAGCTCTTTATCAACCGATGCATGATAGTTAACAAGTACATCAGCATTTGCTGCATCAACTAAGCTCATACCTAGTGTTTGGCTCAGTTCTGCGTTAACGGCAGTGCGAACACGTTTTTCCATTAGGCCATTAATTTGGTAGTTATTTGTGTCTTTAGTTAGGCTGGCGTTTTCTACCCAAGCAAATGTTTTAAAATTACTAAAGTTGGCTGATTTATCGTAATCCCAATCAGGGGTTTGTGTACAGGCTGTAAGTAGTGCTAGCGCTGCAACAATAAGTATATTTTTCATTACGTTTGCTCCAATAAAATGCATTAATTTAAAATAACACACATAGTTTAAATGTGTATTATTTAAACGTCCTATATTTTAGTTTAGTTGGTTTGCCTTAACGGCCAATTAATTGTGTTCAACTTCAATCCAATCTTTTTCATCTACCCAGTTTTGTGCACCGTCTTTTACCGAGCGAATCGGCACAATGTAGTCACAACTTATTTGCGGCTTAACTGAGGCAAATATAGGCACAAAACCAAAGCTTAGTGCGGTTTCTATAATCGCTTTTTGATTTTGCGGGTCAATGTCGGCCGCTTCATCTATGTAAATAGGTATACGGTATAGGTTTTGTTCCTGATCGCTTAATAAGTAACGAATAAACAACATGCCACACAATAACTTAATCGTAATACGTGTGCCATTTGAACCTGCAGAATCTATTTTTTCAAAGTGTTCGGTTTCACCTGCGCGGTTAACTACTTCAAATCGAATATCAAATAAATCGGTAAGTGTTAAGCCCGCTTTATCTGATGCGAGTTTAATTAAGTGATCTTTTGCTTCGTTTACCGCACTTTCGCTGTACGGTTCTTGGCTAAGTAAATCAAGCGTGTCACCTTGCTCAAACTGATGCGACGTACTGATAATGGTATCGATACTATCAACCAGCATTTTGCGAGGTATTACGTTAATTTTAAACGCTTGCAGGTTTGAAATTCGGTGCTGGCTTATGCCTTTATTAAAGCTATTCATTTCGCGGCGAAGTCGGTCTAAATCTTTTCGCAAGCCTTTAATCGTTGCGGCAACCTCGGTAAGCGCAACACGCGCTTGGCGCTCAACGGCATCGCGTTCGTTATCAATATTATGAAAGGCGCTTATTAGCTTTTGATATTTAGTGTATTCGTCATTTTCGTTGTCGAATTTAGTAATACCCGCGTTATATACATGCAAATAGGTGTTGCGTACGTTTATGTCAAAATTACGCAGCTCTTGGCAGTCTTTATTAAAGTGATGAACAAGGTCGCTTAAGTTATCAAAGTCGACTGTAATATCAATCATATACGGGGTTACTTTACCGCTGTATAAATCAAGCGTGTGGTCAATTCGCTCGCTCTTAACTTGGCGTAAGCGCTCAGTTTGGCGATTAATTTGCTCTTGTTTCGATTTAATTAACGAGCGACGATCGGCAATTGAGCCACTATTTTTTTGAATATCTTGCAAGTAGTCGTCAACTTGTTCGCGCTCAGCTAATAACTGCTCTTTTAGCATGGCTTGCGCTTCAACCGATAGCTGCATTACATCAAACTGCTCTAAGCGTTTTAGCGCGCTCTCTGCACTCATAAGCTCATCGTATAACGCGTCTTTTTCTTTTTGCTTGTCGGCAACGTTTGCAGCAACATCGCGCTGTTGCTTAAACTCTTTAAGTGAATGCTCAAGTGCATTTAACTGAGCGGTTAATTGCTCTTTATTTTCGCCGCTTTGCATTTGCACAGGCGAGAGCTTTTTAAGTTTAATGCTCGCACCTGGTAGCGTTAATACGCCGCCTTTAACGTTTTCACTTAACAGCGATAAAAATTCCCCAAACGCATCTTCATCATCAATGGTTATATCGCCATTAGTGGTGGTTGCAAACGAGAGAATATCTGGGTTTAAAATCCGCGATATTTCTTCTACTTCTTTTAACGAGAGGTCTTCGCGCATGCGGGTAAACAAATTAAATTCAAGATTTTTAAGTTGCAGCTTTAGGCTCTTAATTTGTTTTTGTGTTTCGCTAATGCGGTAGTCAAGCGTGTGTAGGCTTTGCCCTTGTGCGCTGGTTATAGAGTGCGAAAGCGACTCGTAATCTTGCTTTAACTGAGTCAGGCTGGTTTTAAGGGTGGCTTTATTTACTAGTTCAAACTCGCTTTTAAGCGCATCGTAATCTAAAAACCACTGCTCAATTTGAGTTTGTCTGCGCTCTATATCACGCGATTGCTGTACGTATAGGCTTTGCTTTTGCTCAAACTCGTGTTTTTCGTGCTCTATATCTTCAAGGGCTATGGCAAGCTCAGAGAGTTGCGACTCTTGATAGGTATCAAAATCAATCAGTGCTTGGTCAATTTTAGGCGCGTATGCGGCTAATTTACCTTTAAGCACGGTTTGGTTTTCAAGCATTGATTCAAGCGCGGCTATTGGCTCTTGCATTGACTCAAGGGCTTTTAATTCGCGTTTTGAGCGATTTACTTTATCAAATGAGCGACGCCATACTTCATAAAAGTCGACCTTAGAGTTCGACATATGGCGTTCAAACACGCGTAGCATAAAGCGTTTTACGTCGCTTGCGCCTAATTTATGTAAGTTAAGAATACGTCTAAATATTTCTTTATAAATAGAGGAGTCTTGCACATTATTAAGCGGGATCATTTTTAGGTTAATGTCGCCATCAAAAGGCGTTGCGCCGCCAGTAAGTAGCGCGTTTAACTCTTGTGCTTTAAGCTCAATAGGGTTGTAGTTAAGCGATTTTAAATGGTTGAACAGCTTGGTAAATTTAATAATAGTTTTACCTTGCGTGTACTGCTCTAAATCAAGCTTTCCTTGATAACAAAAGTACTGATGCGCGTAACCGGCAATTTTACCAAGTCCTGCAACTCCAATTACTACCGAGCCATGAGGCAAGTTAGCTTCTAGTAAAATGTACGACTGATCGGATGAAAAATAAAACTTACGGGTTTCATCTAAATCGTGTCCGTCCCATTCTGTTAAGCGTAAATCGTTAATAAGCGGAAACTGCAGGGCGTTAATAACCGAGCTTTTACCGGTGTTATTGGGCGCGCAAATAGAGCTGCTTTTATCAAGCGGGATCACACATTTTGCATAGCCTGCGGTGTTAAGTAGGGCGAGTTTGCTTAGTCCGTATAGATTTTTCATTCCTCGTCCTCTGTAATATAGGTTTCTTCGTTTACTTCCATGAGTGCATCTATGTAGCGGTGAATTGGCGCTTGTAGCATAAAGCCGCCTTCTACTTCACGGGCTAAACCTAAGCGCACCATGCGCAGGTAAACGTCTTTGCGCAAATCAGATCCCGAAAATATCTCAAGCTGATCAAACAAATGTTTGTTAATTTGCACCAGCGTTTGCATAAGCTCTAAATCGTTTACGTCGTCAAACAATGCGCGCATTGGGTCTTTACCCGTATTGGCGTAGTGCTCAATTAAAATGTAAATGGTGAGCGCGATAGCGCGAGATATTTTACCCATATTTGGCGTACTTTCGTCGCTACCAAAATAATAAAAGCCACGGCTGTCGTGTTTCAAATCGTTACCTAGGGCGGTAAATAGGGCGGTGTAGTCTTCTATGTGTTGGTCAAGCTCTTGCCACATTACGTTGTCTTGCTCACAAATGTGATAACCCGCTACTAATTTTTTATTAATGGCTTGTAGATGGGTTAGCTCGTCTAAGTTTATGTGTGTCATGGTTTATTTACCTGCCTTTGAATCTGGCTGAGGCTCTGAATTAAATGGATATAAAGAAAAGTGCTGACCGGCAATTTTTACGCGGGCTTTTTCATCGCTTTGAATTATTTTAATATCGCTGTCGCTGACTAATTTTTGATACAAAAATAGCATTTCGTCGGCATCGAGATCTGGATAGCTTTCGTCTAAAAATTGCAGCAAGGGCTGCGGCTTTTTGCGTTTTTTATTAAAGCGCTTAGCAAAGCTGGTTTTGACATCGTTGTAGTCAGGAATATTAGGCGTAACAAATGCAGGCACGTCTTGCTGGTCAGGCAATTGGTATTCTTCGTGTTCAAATTCAACCAAGCTTGCTATGTAAGCCACAATATGGCGTTGCTGACCAAGCGAATATCGCTGCGCGTCGCTTACAAAATTTGGCTGCACAGCACTTAGCATATTGTCTACACCACTTTTACGCACCAGCCCAAGTACTTTGGCTGCTTGGCGAGTAATTAAGTTATTACGACGTAGCTCCTCGCGCAGTGGCATAAGCATATCGGCACTTTTACGTAAGCTTTCTCGGCCCATTAAATGCATTTCGAGTATACGGGTACGTAATTGCTCCAGCATACGTTTGTCGTTATACGCTTTACCTGAGCGCTCAATGTGCAGTATTTGCTTACTTATTTGCTCTTCAATGAGGGTAAAACATGCATGAAACTCACCACGAATATCAACCATTTCAAGCATTGGCTCTATGTATTCGTCAAAGGCTTCTATTACCGCTTTATAACGCTTTTGCAGCGATTGCACTGCATTATTTGATTTGGCTTGTTCAACAATATTTAAAATAGCGTTTTCGTTGTGCGTATAGAGCTTCATTATTTTACGCACCCGATCATCCATAATGCGGCTGTAGCGTCGTAAGTCGTCAAAGTCTTCTATTTCGCCAGCGTTATCTAGGCGGTTACCTAAACGAGCAAGGTCCTCTACTAATACGCTAATTTCTTGCGCTAAACCTAAATGCTCTTCTTGCAGTAAAAAAGTAGCAAAATCAGCAATAGCACGATTTATTTCAAGTTGAGAGGATTTAGCCAGTGGAATTAAAATATCTTGGTTTAACAAACGATTTGTTTCTTTATAAATGCGTTCGTTTGACCACGTAGGCTGCTTTTGCTTAATCGCGTTTTGTACGTCTTTTAGGCTAAAGTCAGCCATTTTAAAACGTTTAAATAATAGCTCTAATACACCCCAATGTTCGGTTATGGTGTTTAGCAGCTTTTTAGCTGGGATCATAAGGGGTTACAACATCCTAGTATTTTATTATTGAGTTCTTTTAGAAGACTCATTATTACGTATTTTTAATTAACCTTGTCTGTATATAGTATTCGTTTTTAAGACCATTTAATAATAGTTTTTGCATAGAGGCAGTGCTAAAATTCGCGCCGAAAATAGGCACATGAAATGGAATGTTATTTGTGTGTTCTTTAAAACTATATCAAAGGTTGTTTAACTACCATGGTTTCCTCTATTATTCTAACCCTGATAGCGATTGCATTTTTACTGATCGTTATAGAAGATATAATCCATGTAAATAAAGCTAAAACCACGCTGTTTTTTGGTACGCTTTGCTGGATTCTTCTTTTTATATACCCCCTACACGGGCAAAGCCCCGATACGATTCAACATCTTTTAAATGAAAATATTTTAGAAATTGCCTCGCTATGGCTATTTTTAATGGCTGCAATGACCTTTGTCGCGTATTTAAATTCAAAGGGGTTTATAGAAAATATTGTGCACCGTGTTATGCCAAAAAGTATTAGCGAAAAAAAGCTCATGTTTTTGGTGGGTGGTTTTGCGTTTTTGTTTTCGTCGATTTCAGATAACGTAACAGCGACGCTTATATCGCTTGCGGTTGTTATGTCGTTAAAGCTTGAACCTAAAAAACTCATTAAATACGCCACGCTTATTGTGTTTGGAGTTAACTCAGGTGGGGTATCGCTAATAACAGGTGACGTAACCACACTAATGATATTTTTAGATGGCAAAGTAACCATTGCTCATTTATTACTACTTATAGCGCCAGCACTTGCAAGCGTTATGCTGCTTGCCGCGTTACTGTCTATAGGTATGAAAGGGCGTGTTGAGTTTGCTAGTGCAGGTAACACCCGCATTGAAAAAACCGACATAACCATTGCTGTTATATTTTTATCTACCGTAGTGAGCACACTTACGTTGAGTGTAATTTACAGCGTACCGCCTTTATTAACCTTTTTGTTTGGCTTATCAGTGATGTTTTTAGTGGCGCAATTTTTAATGCGCAAAAAAGACATAAACAAAGACATAATCGATTTTGTTCGCGATATAGAATACGACACATTATTGTTTTTTGTAGGTGTACTTTTACTTGTAGGCGCACTTAAAGAAATTGGTATGTTGAGTAAATTTACCGACCTATACACGGTAATGGCACCAGAATACGCAAACTACTTAATGGGCATATTATCAGCTGGGGTCGATAACGTACCGCTTACCGCTGCATTATTAAAAGCCAATATAGTAATGAGCCAACAACATTGGTTGTCGTTTACGTATGCAACGGGTGTGGGTGGTTCAATGCTTATTATTGGTTCGGCTGCGGGCATTATTGCCATGAGTAAAGTTAAAGCGCTTACCTTTATGAGCTACTTGCGTTTATCGCTGCATTTATTAATTTGTTACACGGTTGGATATGCGGGCTCGTATTACATGGGCAGTTTTATTTAACTCATAAATTATTAAATGCTTGACAGCTAGACGTCTAAACGATAACTTTCAAAGCCCCGCTACTTAGTGGGGTTTTGTTTTATTAGCCACTGGTTAATAAAGCATTCAGAAGAGGTGCGATACTTAGGTACTTAATGTTAGGCGACGAAAGCCGATGATCATTAAGGAGGGAAGTACTCGCCGAGGAAAATAATGGTACGTCGTCATTGTTTTTCGGTTTATGGGGCTGAATCCTCAAAACTGTCACCAATATAGGTGGAGAGCTTCTGGCAGTGGACTTATCTTCAAGCATTCCTTTGCCAAGTTCTTCTTGTTTTATTGCGGTTTGGATACCGCGAAAGGAGACTAAATGACTACCCAATCAGTGCCACAAACAGTATCAGGCGCAAAATCAGATTACATCGTTGCCAAATTTGGCGGAACAAGTGTTGCAAATTTTGAAGCGATGAGTCGCTGTAGCGAAATTATTGTTGCAGATAAAAGCGTACGTATTGTTGCCGTGAGCGCCAGTGCCGGCGTAACTAATCACTTAGTTGCACTGTGTAAATCAAGCATTACTTCAAGTGAGCGCCAAGAACACATAAACGGCGTGCTTGCTATTCAACAAACTATTTTAGATGAATTATCGCTAGATGCCGATTTAGCGGTTGGCTTTAACGAAACCCTAAAAGCATTTCAAACATTGGCTCAAGAGCCACTAACAACCGATCAGCAACACGACGAGCTACTTAGCTTTGGTGAGCGTTTATCGTCGTATTTGTTTGCTCAGGTACTGCGTTTACAAGGTTTAAACGCCGATCGCTTTGATGTGCGCAAGGTACTTAAAACCGACAGCCAATTTGGTAAAGCAACGCCCAATGTTGCAGCCACAGCGCAAGCTGCTAAAGAGCATTTAATTCCGTTATTAGACGCTCAAGTAATTGTAACTCAGGGATTTATTGGTAGTGACGAATACGGTCACACCACAACGCTAGGACGTGGTGGTTCTGACTATAGCGCTGCATTACTAGCTGAAGCGATTAACGCTAAAAGTGTGCATATTTGGACCGACGTAGTGGGCATTTTTAGCACCGACCCGCGTTTGTGCGCAAAAGCGACGCCTATTGCACGCTTAAGTTTTGACGAAGCCGCTGAAATGGCAACCTTTGGCGCAAAAGTATTACACCCAGCAACTATTTTACCAGCGAGCCGTAGCCACATTAACGTGTTTGTAGGTTCTAGCCGCGAGCCAGAGCGTGGCGGTACGTGGATTGAGCGCGAAAAATCGCAGCAACCAGGTATACGCGCAGTAACGCAACGTAAAAACCAAATATTGCTTACGCTTAAAAGCCCAGAAATGCTACTAGCAAGCGGCTTTTTAGCACGCGTATTTACACTATTAAGTGAATACAATATATCAGTAGATTTGGTAACTACATCAGAAATCAGTGTGGCTATAACGCTTGATAACGCGCAAAACGCCTCGCGCCCAGAGCTTGATCAAGAATGCCTAGATAAGCTTGCAGAGTTTTGCCATGTTTCGGTAGAAAACAACCTAACATTGGTGGCACTTATTGGCTCTGAGATTCAATTACGCCAACACGAAATGAACTTAATGAGTGTACTAAAAGACTTTAACATTCGATTAATTTGTCACGGTGCTAGTAAGTACAACCTGTGCTTTTTAGTAGAGCAAACTGAGTCAGATAACGTAGTACAGTCTATTCATAGCCGTTTATTAGAAAATGATTTTGCTGCGTAAATAACGGTTATTCAGGAGAATTACCTGGTAAAATCACTTAACAAAATTAATTAATAAAGTCATTTAATAAAAAGCATCGCCAGTCGGTGCTTTTTTTATGCACCACACTCACATCAAAACAAACATTACTGTCACTGCTATCAGCTACAGTAACGCGATTACTGCAAGCACTCAGCTTTGCACTATGTAATTCGTCAAACACATTGGGGCTAAGTAATTTTGCAATAGGGCGGCTGGTGGCTTTAGCAAGTGACTCTTTTAATGTCCAAATTCTAAAAAACGTATCTGCTTGGGCTTGGGTATTAGTAGGCTCGGTGATAAGTGTAATTTCATCATTATGATAAAAATGCTTAGCAAGCTTTTCAAACGGGCGCTTTAGGCTTACTTTTTCAATATCAAAACCAAACTCACTTTTATCAAAATTTAGCGCGACCCCAACTAAACCATGCGAGTGCGAAATACAGGTATTAATAACATCATCACTTACGTGTATTTGCAGCTTTGAGCTTGCCTCGTCAAATTCTGTACTCATTTTATTAAGGGCTACGTGCGCATGTTGCGGCTGCGCTACTTTAATAAGGTGTTTTAACAATAACCGCGTCGCTAAATACTCTTGCTTAGCTTGTGGGCTTTTACGGCGGTTTATAATGCTTAACTCAAACGGGCTTAAGCAATCGGGCAAATTAAAGTCTCTAAGCTCAAGTGTTTTAGCATTAAATAATAAAATACTGTTACTCGCTAAAGACAAATTTGCCAATTGAGTTGAAGTAATACTCAAGGTGTTTTTAAAATAGTGTTCAGTCATAAAAGCCTTAAAGCAAAAGAAGTCGCTGATATTCTGAGCGGTTAACGCCACTAATAAAGGCTGGGTACAATTTTATTACTCAGCTGGCATGAAATATGGTTTAATTCACAATAATCAAAATAATAACAGATTTGTAGATGTATGGCACAAGTGCGTGATGGGTTTCAAAGCCGACTTGGTTTTGTTTTAGCCGCTGCTGGCGCAGCAGTGGGTTTGGGTAATATTTGGGGTTTTCCTACGCAAGCGGCCAACCATGGCGGCGGTGCTTTTTTACTGGTTTATTTTATTGTTATATTTTTACTTGCGCTTCCTGCGCTGTATACCGAACTTTATTTAGGTCACAAAGCACAAGCTAACCCGGTAAAAGCATTGGGCGATGCATGGCAAAACACTAGCCGTAAAGTAGGTGCAGCAGCCGGTTACATAGGCCTTGCGGGCGCAGTTGTTATGCTAAGTTTTTACTCAATAGTGGCAGGGTGGATGCTTTCGTACGCTATTGAACCCATAACCACCTTTTTAGGTTTCACAGGCGCAAGCGAATTTTTACATAGCGACTCAGTGCTGCGTAATTTTGTATTTACGCCGCTTATGCTTATTTTAACTGCCAGTATTATTTTAAAAGGGGTTAAATCGGGAATCGAAACTTGGTCGCGCCGTTTAATGCCACTGCTACTCGTATTGCTTGTTGGTTTAATTACCTACATTGCAACACTTGATGGCGCAAGCGAAGGCTTTGCCGCGTATTTAATTCCTGATTTTAGCCAAATACTCGACCCTAATTTAATTATTGCCGCAATGGGGCAAGCGTTCTTTTCGCTCTCACTAGGTGTGGGCTGTATGATGATTTACGGCTCGTATTTACAGCCAGATGCTAATTTACCAAAGCTCACCGCCGGTGTTGCACTACTTGATACTGGCGTTGCTTTTTTAGCGGGATTACTCATTATTCCTGCTATTTATGTGGCGCAGCACAACGGTGTTGAAGTATTTAGTGGTGGTAAACTGATTGGTGAAGGGCAGCTAATTTTTGCTATTTTACCTGAGCTATTTAGCACCATGGGCGAAATTGGCTTATTAGTTGGTTTATTGTTTTTTGTATTAATGTCTATCGCATCGGTTACGTCAACTATATCGACGACTGAAATTCCGGTAGCGTTTTTAGTCGAAAACCACAACGTTAGTCGCACCAAAGCAACATGGGCCGTTAGCGCCGTTGTACTTGTGTGTGCAAGCGCAATTATACTAAATTTTGATTGGTTATTTGGCTTAGTTATTATGCTATTTACTCAATATCAATTGCCGCTTATGGGCTTGTTTTACTTTATTACGGTAGGTTGGATGTGGCAGCGTGGTAATAAATTACACCAAGCAACAACAGGCGTACATTACTGGTTTGCTCAGTATATTCGTTTTGTTTGCCCAATATTAATGACCTTGGTATTTGCAAACGTTGCCTTTGGTTAATTTTATCTAAGCCCTAAAATAAATTAATAAAGCGAAGTGAGTTTAAAACGCACTTCGCTTTTTTTGTGCCTGTTATTTAGGTATAGCCAAGAACTTTATAAAACCTCATTAGTCAGAGGCCTACCTTCACTTACTTCAAACGCGCTAAGCAGGGTTGTGTTTGCTATTTCGGTGAGTGCTTCTTGTGTAAAAAAGCCCTGATGCCCCGTTACTAATACATTTTTAAAGCTCACTAAGCGCGAAAATATATCGTCTTGGTTTATTTCGTCACTGTGGTTTTTAAAAAATAGCTCCGACTCTTGCTCGTAAACGTCGAGCCCTAAATACCCTAATTTTTTAGTTTTAAGTGCATTAATGCACGCTTTGCTGTTAAGCAGTGCCCCGCGAGAGGTGTTAATAAGCATAACGCCAGTTTTCATTTTACTAAATGCCTCATCATCTATTAAATGATGAGTTTGTTCCGTTAATGGGCAATGCAAAGAAATTACATCGCTTTGGCTAAGTAAGGTGTCTATATCGGTAATTGTATAATTGCCAGGTTGCGCGTATGGGTCGCACACTAATACTTTAGCGCCAAAGCCATTTAAAATGTTACACAGCGCAAGGCCAATTTTACCGCAACCTACAATACCCACGGTTTTATTGTGCAAGTTAAAACCAAGCAATCCGTTTAAATCAAAATTGTCTTCGCGTACGCGGTTATACGCTTTATGCGTTTTGCGGCTAAGTGTTAGCATAAGCGCTATACAGTGCTCAGCTACGGCTTCTGGGCTGTAAGCCGGTACGCGTAATACTTTAATTTTATGTGCTTTTGCAGCAGGTAAATCAACGTTATTAAATCCTGCACAACGCAGCAAAATAGTATTTATGCCTTGGCTTGCCAGTTGTTCAATAACAGCGGCGTTTACGGTGTCGTTTACAAATACGCATATGGCATCAAACCCATTTGCTAAAATAGCCGTTTGTTCGCTCAGGGCTTGCTCAAAATACGCTATTTTTATATCACGATGATCGCGTGTACTTTGTTCAAAAAAAGGCAGTTCGTACTTTTGAGTACTAAAAAAAGCAATGTTCATGGTGATAGCCTCGACGCTTAATAAGTATCAATACAATAAACTACTTTATAAACCTGTGCTTTAGTAACACGCATTTTATTGATTTAAATTAAGCCTTAGCTGGCGTAAACAAAGGTATTTTTGATGCTACCTTTTTACCACCTCTTGCAGCGCTTAACTTTGCAGCTTGCAGTAAGTTGCTTTCTATTACTTGTTTAAGTGTTTCGGGCTTAGTACGCGGTGCATAACGTGCAACAAGTTGCCCTTGTGAATTAATTAAAAACTTAGTGAAATTCCATTTAATTGCGCGGTTTTGCGAAATACCCCGCGTATGCGATTTTAAATAATTAAACAACGGGTGTGTTTCTGGCCCATTTACCATTACCTTGCCAAATACCTCAAACGAGATATTAAATTGATCTTGGTAAAAGTCTTTTATGGCTAAATTATCGAGCGGCTCATTTTGGCCAAACTGGTTACACGGAAACGCTAGCACAGTAAAACCATTGCTTTTGTATTGCTGGTAGAGCTTTTCGAGTGCGTTTAATTGCACCGAAAAATTACACTTACTCGCTGTATTAACAATAAGGACGGTTTTGCCCTGTAACTGGCTAAGAGGAAAATTTTCGCTGTTATAAAGTGGTGCATTAAATTGATAAATACTGTCCATAGGTTACCTACTTACCTTTCCCGTTAAGGAAATTTTATAAAGACTTTCATTCGCTTTTTTATCGACCGGTTGACATAATCGAGGTCTAGTTTCTAAGTTATCAGTTAAATAGGTCATTTTTATGTCAATGAAAGTCGCATTTATAGGTTTAGGCGTAATGGGTTACCCAATGGCGGGGCATTTAGCAAAAGCAGGGCACAGCGTATGCGTTTATAACCGCACTCAAGCTAAAGCTCAAACGTGGACTGCAGAACATTCAGGAAGCTTTGTACCAACCCCGCGCGAAGCTGCCAACAATGCCGACATCGTATTTATGTGTGTTGGTAACGATGACGATTTACGCTCAGTTGTGTATGGCGAAGATGGCGTGTTAGCCGGCATGTTGCCGCACACTGTTTTGGTTGATCACACCACAACCTCTGCCGAAGTAGCCCGCGAAGTGGCTGCAAAAGCGGCTCAGCAAAATATCGACTTTATAGATGCGCCTGTATCGGGCGGACAAGCTGGCGCCGAAAACGGCGTATTAACGGTTATGGCGGGTGGTAGTGAAGCTGTATTTGCTAAAGTGCAGCCAGTTATGGCGGCGTTTAGTCGTTTTAGCCAATTACTAGGCGGCGTTGGCTCGGGACAACTTTGTAAAATGGTTAATCAAATTTGTATTGCTGGTGTAGTGCAAGGTTTAGCCGAAGGCTTACATTTTGCCAAGCAAGCTGGGCTTGATGGCGAAAAAGTTATAGAAACCATTTCTAAAGGTGCAGCCGGTTCGTGGCAAATGGAAAACCGCTACAAAACAATGTGGGCGGGTGAATACGAGTTTGGTTTTGCCGTAGATTGGATGCGTAAAGATTTAGGCATTGCACTCGATGAAGCTAAAAACAATGGCGCTACTTTACCAATGACCGCAACGGTCGATCAATATTACGCCGACGTACAAGCACTTGGCGGCGGCAGATACGACACCTCAAGCTTACTAGCACGCATTGAAGCGCTACATAAAAAGTAACGCTGTAGACGCGAAGCCCGTAAAGTAATTTATTCACAAAGAGGTTATGAGGCGCTGCGCTTTTAGAGGAAGTAATAGATCTAAAAAATTATTGTTTTTATGTCTTCTCATTTACTCCTCATTCGCTTCTCTTTGTGAAATAGATTTTGCTTTGTTTTAAGTGGTACAGATATTTATAAACAAAAACGCGACGCTTTATTGCTAAAGCGTCGCGTTTTTAATGCGTTATACAAACAAAATTACATGCTTTGTGCGTAGTTATACAACGCCTTTAAAATTGTAAGGTTTTTTTCGCTGTCGTCATGTTCATGCGCTAGGTTTTCAAGGGTGATCATAAAATCTTGCGCGTTAATCGATGGTTGATCTTCGCCGTGCATTAGCTTGTTTTGGCAATACTGGCGCCATTGATCAAGCTCTTGCTGGTTTAGCGTTTCTGGCCAGTTACGGGCGCGGTATCTAAATAACAACGTATTAAACTTTTTATCTTCAAAGTCTAAATTCAACCCTGCTAATTCATCTGGTTTTGCATCACGAATAATCGCAAACTTAGCTTTATCGGCATGGCTTGTAAACCCATCGTAAAGTAGGTAGTCAACGTTAGTAGTTGCGCTGTAATCGCCTTGCTCGTTAAACACTTCGGTTACTTTATCGCGAAGGTCGGTATTGGCTTTTAAAATAGCTAAGTTAGCTAAGCACTGCTCGCGGTTAATCCCTAGGCGGGCGGCGTTTTCAGGCAATAACGTTTTAGCTGGGGCTAAAATAGGGCACTTGTTTAAATGCACTAGTTTTAAGCCAACAGGTAATTCACCCTCGGCTAAATCAACACGTTTGGTGTATAAACGTTTGCGTAACTCTTCTACGTTTAAATCAATGAGTACTTGCGGGTTTTGGGTTAAATCAAAACAAATAACCGCGTTTTTATTTACCGGATGAAAGCTCATTGGTGCAACCCAGCTTGTACAGCCTTGTGTTGCAGGTATGCGCGACGTGGTATGCACCAGCGGCGTCATGTTAAATACATCAACTAATTCAGCGAGCGCTTTTTTGCCACGCAAACCAAAAAAGAAGTTATACAGCTTTGGCTGTTTTTCTTTTATTAGTTTAGCCAGTGCAATAGTGGCGGTTACGTCGCTTAGCGCATCGTGCGCTGCGGCGTGTTCAATACCATTAGCTACGGTTAAATGCTCTAGCTTAAAGCTTGGGCTGCCGTCTTCTTTTAACGGCCATTCAATCCCTTCAGGGCGCAGCGCGTAACAAGCACGTACTAAATCAATAATATCCCATCGGCTATTGTTATTTTTATATTCGCGCTCGTATGGGTCGTAAAAGTTACGGTAAAAGCTATAACGGCTTACTTCGTCATCAAACCGAATACTGTTATAACCGGCAACACAGGTGTTTGGCACGCTAAATTCGGCATGAATTTTTGCTATAAACTCAGCTTCAACCAGGCCTTTTTTCATCGCCACTTGTGGTGTAATACCCGTAATTAAACACGCCTCAGGGTGAGGCAAGTAATCCGCTTGCGGCTTACAATATTCAATAAGCGGCTCGCCAATAATATTTAAATCAAGATCGGTACGAATACCAGCAAACTGGCTCGGCTTATCCTTTTGAGGGCTCGCCCCCCAAGTCTCATAGTCGTGCCAATAGATTGTTGCTTGATTTTGCTCTTGATATGCCATGCTGAAAACCCTGAGTAGTTAACTTAAAAACGCCTAAATACGCGCCAAGTTACTAAAATAATGAATTATTTAGATTATGGCATATGGACGAGGGAGTTTATAGGTTTGGGTGAGAAATGATATTTGTAGAATTTTCTTTAAAGAGTGAAGTCAAGGCTTTCTAATAATTTAGAAAGCCATAAAGCTACTTCCTAGGCAAACTACTTTAATAATATGCAATAAAAATGAGTACAACAGAAGGCAATGCCATTAGATCAGTTTTAAATAAGTTAGCATGAATGGACGCAGCGATTAGGCATCATATTTATAATGAAAATTTTTATCCAGTTCCCTTCCATCAATGTTTTTTAACATTTATGACTACCTTTGAATTTATAATGTTGAAGTGAAAACATGAAATCAAGTAGCTTATACAAACTTAGATCATCTTTGTTTACAGTGGCAAGCCAAAAAGTCTTTTTTTAGTGGTC
The DNA here is from genome assembly GCF_014163875.1 of Pseudoalteromonas sp. SR43-3. Classification (NCBI taxonomy): domain Bacteria; kingdom Pseudomonadati; phylum Pseudomonadota; class Gammaproteobacteria; order Alteromonadales; family Pseudoalteromonadaceae; genus Pseudoalteromonas; species Pseudoalteromonas sp. SR43-3. Next base: position 34,213 of record NZ_JACJEC010000021.1, read on the forward strand.
AGGTTAACTATTTATAATTAATTTATTAGGGAAGATGAATTAATTCATCTTCAGAAAAATGCATTCGTTGGATATCTAGATAAACTTCATTTACCTCACGCCTAAACTTTTTAAAGTCCCTGCTAATATCTTCCATTTGATAGGTAGCAAGCATCAAAGAAAAATCTTTAACTTTACTCCTATTTACCCTAATAACACTTGCACAAACAAGCATTTTTTCTTTTGCGGTATCTAATTCTAAATAAAAAGCTTCATAATTTTTTTTATGTTTTGCTAGTTCATCTTGCTTTGCATCTAAGGTTAACTGAATACGGTTTAATCCCTCAGCATTAAGCTCGCGCATAAAAAATTTTATTCTTTCAAGTTCAGCCAAAATTTTCAGTTCAATCTTCGTAGGGTTTAAAGCGTTAACTTTCAATAGGAAGTATTGATAAAAAGACTTAGAGAATTCAGCATGGTTCTCTAAGTCTTTTTGACGAAGCCATTGATTTCTAGTCTTAAAAGCAATAATAAAAAGCCCTATTGTGCAAAAAGCTACTATCCAATCAGGGGCCGGTTGTTCCTTAATGCTGATATCAATATTAATTTGAGGAGACGCTGTACCAGCAATAAGACCAGCGATAAATACAAGGCTAATCACTCTAAAGTAAAACCAATTACTTCTTGCTAAAAAAAAATTCGATGTATTCATTAATACTCCATTCTAGCTTATTTCTTGAGTGAACTAAGTAGCTTACCAATTTGATCCATGCCGTCAAAGGTGCTTGGTAGGTTTTCAGCATCACTGATAATCCCAATAAAAATAAGATTCTCAAATTTATCAAGGATATTCATATCATCGTTTGCTCTTATTTCTTTTGAATATTCAGCGTATTTTTGAATAAATTGGCAAAGTGTTTTTCTCAACTCAATTTGTAATATTTGCGCTTTTACTGATTTATAATTTTGTAATATTACTCTAAAAAAATATATAAAAATGATTTCTAAAGAAATAATCGGTAGCAGTTTAGCTAAATGAGTTAAGGGTTCTTTACTTTGTGTAATATTTTCAGGTAGCCAGTTAAAAATACTGCAAAGCAGTGGAATTGTAATTAGAACACCCATTCCTAATAACCCTGAAAATAGATTTTTAGCTTCAATACTTTTAGCTTTGGCTAAGTCATTAAAGCCCTTATAAAGACCTACAAAATTAAATGCATCGGCTTGCTGCTCTAAAATATTTTTTAAATCATTTACCTTAGTTTCTCTTTGCTCAAGTAATGAGTGGTGCTTAATTAAGTCTTCTTTAACGGATTTTGACTGGTTTTCAAGATCTTGAAGAGTATTTTTTGCTTTATTATGTTCTTCTTGAAATGAGGAAAATAGATTAATTTCCTTAGAATGATAAAGATCTTTAGTTATCTCATAAGCACTCGAATATTTGATATTTCTAAGGTATTTCTTAAGACTTTTGCTAACTTCATTATGGTTGATATATGCATCAATATTATCGACTACTTTATTCAAGCGTTCTTCATTTATCGAAAGGTGTTGCGTGTCTGATAGTGAGTTTTTGAAATCTCTTTCACTTAAAAATTTCATCGAATATTTAAAAATTGATTCCAACTTTTCTGAAAGGTCAGGGTCCTTATGGAAAGGAGGTTGTAGCTCTAGTATAGCTTCAACAAATTTCTCCCCAATTTCATTTATACTTAGAATACAATCATTATCCCACTCTTTGGGAGCAGCTTGAATAGCTTGAAAAATGGAAAGAGTGTCGTTTAAGTATAAATTCACAGAAGAATCTTGATTTTGGATTTCGTTCTTGCATGTTATTGCATTTACAACAAAATTTTGCATTGAGAGATTGTTATCCCTTTGTTCAAAAAACATAATTATTCCTTTAATTTATTATTGTTATTAATCGTTTTAAAGTGACTTATCTGTAAATATTATTTTTCCAACCAACGTGCAATCACCATTTATTGGAATTAGTTGAACTGGTCAGTTGGGGTTGGCGGCTTTTAGGAATTTGTGACCGTTTTCGATAATGAGCTGCTTAAATGGAGCTTGGTTGTCGTCCCAGTGTATTACTACGTACAAACCGAGAAAGTACTTTGCTTCAAGGCCTACAAAACCCACATCACGCTTTGGTGCCATATTCACGCATTTTAAACTCTAAAGGCTCTAATTTCATTTGTATTTAATATTACTAGAAACTATACACAAAAGTATCTAACATTGGAGATTATTTTAATAACACTACCCATTTATAACAATGAAACCATTAATAAAAGTTATTATTTATTGCTCACTTTTCATCTCACATAGCGCTTTAGCTGAGCTGGATAAAGTTCAAGTAAATGGCTTTGACGTTGAGTACGAATTAGCTGGTAAAGGAAAGCATACTATTTTACTTGAAGCGGGTGGTTCTGCTGGTTTAAGTGATTGGGATCCGGTTTTTGAATCACTTACCAAGCACGCTAAAGTTATACGGTATTCTCGTATTGGTAATGGCGGCTCTGCACAAATAAAGAAAAACTATAGCTCAGAAGAATATGCAGCTGAGGCTGTGTTATTACTTAAAACACTGAAAATAGAAGAGCCTGTTGTGTATGTTGCGCACTCTTATGGTGCTTATATTGCGCGTGTATTTGCTGCAACATACCCTAATAAGATTAAAGCGTTGATGTTGATTGAGCCTGCATCAGAGCACGATGTAGATATTATGCGCGCGATTGATTTGCCACGCGCTGAAAAAGAAATTGCAGCAATAAAGCTTGATGACATGAAAAATGGCATGTCGAATCAGTATTTAGATTTTTGGGCAAAACGCCCGCTGCCTGATTATCCACAAATTGCTGATATACCCGTGACTGTTATCGCCTCAGTTAAAAAATATAAAAAGCCATCGGTATTATTTTTTACCGACAAAGCGCGTGAAATGTGGGGCGACTTACATTCAAAGTGGGCTAATGCCTTTCCTCAAGGTGAAATAGTTATAACAAATAAAAGTTATCACTACCCGCAAAAAGATGAGCCAGAAATGGTTGTAGCCCAAGTAGTTAAGTTGCTTGAACGCACTAAATAAGGTGTGGGTTTGGTTGCTGATTGTATAAATACCAATTGCCGTAAATTAGTAATTTGGCATTAGACTAAAGTCTATAGGTTAGATTTATTCACTTATTAGGTTTGTTTTAATCGTTTGTAGGTTTTGTGTTAATTCTCTAAAGTTCAGTTGTCGGCAACAAGCACGGCTTAACCAACAGGACTACGACCATGAAAACACTTATCAAAACTATCGCTCTTAGCTCACTACTTACATGTTCAGCTGCTGCAATGGCTGATCAAAGTGATTACAAATTAATGGTTATTGAAACTGCAACAGCGCCGCAGCCACTTGAGCAATCATTTAATAGCTGCGCACTGAATGTTAAGTCAAAAAATTACGCTGAGGCTGAAGCAATTTGTACTAAAGCAATTGCGCTTTTAAAAGACGCAGATGGCCCTAAATTTAAAGTACGCCAACTTACGTCATTCGCATTAAGCAACCGTGGTGTTGCACGTTTAAAAGCGAACAACGACACTGCTGGCCTTGCTGATTTATACGAAGCAAACCAAATGTCTACAAGTACAATGGTATCGCACAATTTAACTCGCGCTAAAGAAGAGCTTTCTTTATAAACACTTTATAAAGTGCTTACCAAAAGCATGTTATAAAATAGCGAGAGTAAAAAAGCCCATGTTAGGGTAATTCCTAACATGGGCTTTTTTGTTTTATTTAACGCGTGAGTTAATACTTTAAATACGTTAACAGAGTAGGGTGTGTATTTATAATTAATATTTTGGGTATGCTTGTTTAGGCTACACGAATATAATGCGAGATAACCGTATAAAAATAATAACCCTTCTGCTTTGCTTGTTTTGAGCAAGGCATCATTAAATAAATATTGAGATTTAAACCATGGCACCAGGAACCAGCCTAAGCGTACTTGAAATAAGTGCGATATTTTTATCAATTACCGCGTTACTCACCTATGTAAACCATCGCTTTATTGGCTTGCCAACAACCATTGGCGTTATGGTTATTTCGATGCTTTTATCTATCGGCGCTATATTTTTGGGCTTTTTAGGGTTTGATGATCTTATAGATTACGAAGTGAGCTTACTCGATCAGTTAGATTTTACTGAAGTTTTGCTCGATGGCATGCTCTCTATGCTGCTGTTTGCTGGGGCGCTACATGTAAATGTTAGCGATTTAAGGCGCTATAAGTTGCCAATAGGTATTTTGGCCTGTGTTGGTACGTTGCTATCAACTGTTATTATTGCTGGTGCGCTTTATTTAGTGCTTCCTTTGCTTGGTTTTGATTTAGCATTAATTTGGTGTTTACTGTTTGGCGCATTAATTTCGCCAACCGATCCGATTGCGGTAATGGGAATTTTACAATCTGCGGGGGCGCCTAAAAGTATTGAAACCGTGATTGCAGGTGAATCGTTGTTTAACGATGGTATAGGCGTGGTTATTTTTGTGCTTTTATTGGGTGTTTTATCAAGTGGTGATATTCCTACAACTTATTATGTAGCACACACGCTGGCGGTTGAAGCCGGTGGCGGTATTGTTTTTGGTTTGGTATTAGGTGGTATTTTATATTACTTACTTAAAAGTATTGATAGTTACCAAGAAGAAGTACTACTTACTTTAGCGGGCGTTATTGGTGGTTATGCACTTGCAAGCCATTGGCATTTGTCAGGCCCACTTGCAATGGTAATGATGGGGTTAATGGTGGGCAATCATGGTCGTAGTATGGCTATGAGCGACAAGACACGCCATTACGTTGATTTATTTTGGGAACTGATTGACGAAATTTTAAATGCCATTTTATTTGTACTCATAGGGCTTGAAGTCGTCATGATTGCATTTTCGAGTAATTTGTTTATTGCTGGTGGCTTAACTATTTTTATCGCGTTACTCGCACGTTTAATTGTTGTGGGTATAACAACCACTACATTTAATAAGCAATTAGAGTTGCCATCTGGTGCGTGGAAAGTTTTAACCTGGGGTGGCTTGCGTGGTGGTATTTCGGTTGCACTGGTATTGCAACTACCTGATGGGAACGAGCGCGATATTTTATTGGCTCTCACTTATGCGGTTGTGGTGTTTTCTATTTTAATTCAGGGTTTGAGTATTGGTAAAGTAGCCAAAACTATCCGTTAAATATAATTTTTTAAAAGGCGTGTGAAATAGCTGTATTTCACACGCTTTTTATTTTTCTTATAAAAAAAAGGGCAATTAAAACGTAAAGCTGAGCTGCACACCGCTGTAAATATGTTCTTGTGCTTCCCAGTAGTCGCCATCTATTTGGCGTGCTCGAGTAAATACTTCTATTTTAAATGGCTTAAAGTGATAACCCGCTCCTATACCTGCGTAACCGTCTATGTCGTTGTTCGATTTTTCTATTTGGTAGGTGTTATCGCCTCTATCGTTTTTAAAGGCGAGTTCGAACAGATCTAAGCCAAGCTCGGCGTATATAAAAAAGTCATTAAAATAACCAAGCTTCATGCCATTGTCCCACGTTATAAATTCTTCTTGCTCGCCTTGTTTATTATCGATTACTGCCGCGCCAATTGCGCTTGTAAAAACAACACCAAAGTTACTGTAATTTTGCTTAACCATCATTTCTACACCTGCAGATGTAATGCTGCTATCGCCATTAAATTCTGATTTTATAAACATACCGGTGTTAGGCATGTCATTACCGAGCAAAAGCCTTGCGTTAGCATTTTGGCTAAATCATAAAAGCGTGCTTAATAAAACAAAAAGAGGAAGTATGTGTTTCAAAAAAGTTAACCCATTAATGATGAAAAGTTACCAGAGCTGTAATTATAAATACATAACTTAGTATTGCATGTAATTAAATGTATAAATTTGTTTAATAGTTACTCAGCTATGCCAAAGTAAGGTGTTTAAAATAAAACTAACTAAAAAAAGGCATAAATAATTATATACATTTTAAAACGTAAGGTAGCGATTTTAGGAACGATTATTGGTTCGTAACTTATTTAAATATATAGAAAAAATTCAAGCGTATTAGACTAAGGTCTATAGGTTAATTTTCTTCACTTATTAGGTTTGTTTTAATCGTTTGTCGGGGTTGTGTTAATTCTCTAAAGTTCAGTTGTCGGCAACAAGTACGACTTAACTTACAGGAAATTAATCATGAAATTTACACTTATCAAAACTATCGCTCTTAGCTCACTATTAACATGTTCAGCTGCTGCAATGGCTGATCAAAGTGATTACAAATTAATGGTTATTGAAACTGCAACAGCGCCACAGCCACTTGAGCAATCATTTAATAGCTGCGCACTAAATGTTAAGTCAAAAAATTACGCTGAGGCGGAAGCAATTTGTACTAAAGCAATCGCACTTTTAAAAGACGCAGATGGCCCTAAATTTAAAGTACGCCAACTTACGTCATTCGCATTAAGCAACCGTGGTGTTGCACGTTTAAAAGCGCATAACGATACAGCTGCACTTGCTGATTTATACGAGGCATCAAAATTGTCTAACAGCTCAATGGTATCGCACAACTTATCTCGCGCTAAAGAAGAATTATCTCTATAAGGTTTTTTATAAAGTGCTTACTAAAGCATAATATAAAATAGCGAGAGTAAAAAAGCCGATATTGGGTTAAACCCCAACATCGGCTTTTTTGTGTTTATTAACTTTGTATTGTGCTATTAAAAAATAAAAAACGGTATTTTTATATTTATAGTTTAGTTGTTCTAATGGATTTTAACTAATTGTAATTACTAAGTATTTTTACAGGTGTTAGACTAAAGTCTATAGCTTAGATTTATTCACTTATTAGGTTTGTTTTTATCGTTTGTGGTAATTGAGCTAACACTCTAAAGTTTAGTTGTCGGCAACAAGTACGACTAACAAATACCAATTTTATTAAAACATGATTATTTTAGCGAATTAAATAACTCACTAACGGCGTTAAAAAATTACTTATATAGAACGACTATATTTCATAATTTTTGCCTTGTTATTAAGCTATTTACTTGACGCTAAAAAAGATCACTAGTTTAAACAATTGCCATAACAGGAATATAATCATGAAATTTACACTTTTAAAAACCATCGCTCTTGGCTCATTATTAACTTGCTCAGCTGCTGCAATGGCTAATCAAGGTGATTATAAATTAATGGTTATTGAAGACTCTGTAACTGCAGCACCCGCATTTGAAAAATCATTTAATAGCTGTGCTTTAAATGTTGAAGCAAGAAACTACGAAGAAGCAGAAGCTATTTGTACACAAGCAATTGCATTGCTTAAGCAAAGCCATGGTCCGCGTTTAAAAGTACGTGAACTTACATCGTTTGCATTAAGTAACCGTGGTTTAGCACGTATTAAGGCTCAAAAAGACACTGCTGGTATTTCTGATTTATATGAAGCAGTTCAAATTTCTAAAAACTCACTTGTAACACATAACTTAACTCGCGCTAAAAAAGAGTTATCTCTTTAGATTAACTTTATAGCTTGAATTAGCTATAAGGTTCGCGAGTAGCAAAACCCCACGTAAGATAACACTTAACGTGGGGTTTTTGTATTTGTATTAAAAACACATTTGCTTACAAAAAACTCTCTATCACCAACCCCCTTTAAGCTCGGTACATAAAGCTTATATTAGTGAATAAAAGTAAATAGTATTTTTATTTTATTAACAAATGTAAGAGCTAAATATAACATGTTGTGTCACTATATGGGTACAGGGCATGTTAACTTGTTGCCATCCCCCCATAAAAATTCAATAAATTTCTGTTGTTTAAATTTATACCAACCTGCATAAATCTTTGAGTAATTTAACAAATTAAATTGCACTATAACGTCGTTAAAATTTTATTTAGAACAACTAGATACAAAAATTTTTGCCTCGTTCTAGCATAATTTTCTTAACGTTAACTAGATCCCATATATAAGCAGATTGGTGTTACTTATTTGTATTAAAATAATTTATAACAATATGATTTTTAATAATAATTAAAGTGCAAAAAAGGAAGTCTTTGTATGTTTTTTAAAAAAAGTCAGTTAGCTATTTCATTAGCGTTTACGCTAGGCCTTGTTGGATGTGGTGGCGGTGATAAAGCGGCCGTTGTAGAGCCAGTTGTAGCTATGTAGTGGTAAAGTAATTTTGGCCACCCATTAAGAAAGAAATGTTATGCTGATAAGCATACAAATTTGGGTGAAAAAATGACGAAATTAAAACGTGCAACGTATTCTGCAGCAATCAAATTAGAAACAGCTCAGCTTGTAGTTGACCAAAGTTATACTCAAGAAGAAGCAGCCAAAGCGATGGGTGTGGGTAAATCAACCGTTAGTAAGTGGGTTACTCAATTAAAGCAAGAGCGTAATGGCCAGCCACCATCTGCTTCGCCAATGACGCCCGAACAAATTGAAATCCGCGAACTTAAAAAGCAAATCCAACGCATCGAATTAGAAAAGGATATATTAAAAAAGGCTACCGCTCTCTTGATGTCCGACTCCCTGAACAATTCTCGTTAATTGAGAAACTAAATCAACGAGAGCGTTACCCAATTAGCGTGCTGTGTAACGTATTCAATGTGCATCGTAGCAGCTATAAATATTGGGCTATAAGGGATACAACGCCGACACCAGAACAAATAAGGCTAGAGGCTGAAGTTAGAGCAATACATGCAATGAGCGGCGGCTCAGCTGGGGCGCGGACAATCGCGGCAATAGCAACGAACAATGATTTTGAATTGAGTCGTTATCGTGCTGCTAAGCTAATGGTTAAATTAAAGCTTGAAAGCTGCCAAGTACCTCAACATTCATATAAACGCGGCGGTAATGAGCACCTTGAAATTCCAAATCTGCTTGATAGACAATTTGATGTTGTTGAGCCAGATACCGTGTGGTGCGGTGATGTGACGTATATTTGGGTAGGTAATCGCTGGGCTTATTTAGCCGTTATTATTGATTTATTTGCACGTAAAGTCGTTGGCTGGGCCATGTCGTTGTCGCCAGATACTAATTTAACGCTAAAAGCGCTTGAACTCGCGTATGAAAGCAGAGGAAAACCGACAGGGCTGATGTTTCATTCAGACCAGGGTAGTCATTATACAAGTTTAAAATATCGTCAACGTTTATGGCGCTATAAAATCAAACAAAGTATGAGTAGGCGTGGAAACTGTTGGGATAATGCACCAATGGAGCGATTTTTTAGAAGCTTTAAAACGGAATGGATGCCAAAGGTTGGATATAGAAATTTTATAGATGCTAAATATAGCGTTAGTGATTATATCAACGGATATTACAACAACGTTAGGCCGCATCATTATAATGCCGGTTTAGCGCCAAATGAATCTAAGGTTAGATATCAAGATTCTAAAACTGTGGCCAAATTTTATTGACCACTACACTAAGCCAGATCCTATAAAAGTAGATCCCGTAGAAGTTAACACTATCTCTCTTACAGGAAAGGTTATTGATGGTTATGTATCTGGTGCAATAGTATGGCTGGATATTGATGGCGATGGTACTTTTGACGAGCAATCAGAACCTTCTGTAGTCTCTGAAGAATCGGGTAATTATAGTTTTAATTTTACAGAAGAGCAGGCGCTGTGTGTGCCGTATTCAACTATGTACGTTGATGTACCGGTTGGCGCAATTGACGAGGACTTAGGCGAGGTAACACAAGCGTATCAAATGTCATTTCCACCCTCAATTGAGGCTTTGACTGATGAAGATATTCGAAATATATCACCTTTAACAACCGTTATTTGGGAGCAGTTGAGCCTTCAATTACAAAAAAGTGGTAACAATAATTTAAGTTGTGATGCACTTAAAGAAAATACTGAGCTACTTGCAAACCTTCAAAGCGAAATAACAAATGTTATGCAAAACTTGGTTGCGCATTATAATTTGTCGACAGAGCAAATTTACTCAGATTTTATCGCTACTAACGACAGCGACGCTTACGACAGAGCACAAGCAATTGTTAAGGGACTAAAAGCGGCCTATAAATTCAAGCAAGAGCTAGATGCTCAGTATCCTGATGCAGAAGAAGTAAGAGCAGTGATTTATCAAGACACAGCAAAAGATGCAGAGTATGGGTTTGAAAATGCATGGTACCGCGACAAAGTTATTTTTGCAGGCGCTGAACTTATTTATGAGCAAGTAAAGCTTCAAAATACAGACGAACTCGACAAAATTGACGTTATTTTGTCTCGATTGGATTCAATAGATACGCCTTGGGGCGAAGAATCGTTAAATGGAAAATTAACAGTTAGAGACGATGTTTACATTAACGCCGATCGTACTTACCGATGCTCTAGCATTGAGAACGTTAGTTTTGAGCAAAGCAATGTGCTTTATGGCGTTATTAATACTAGCCCATCGGTTAACTTCCCAACAGCAGATGAATGCGTTAGTGCTAATTTAGATACACCGTTCGAGCGAGGTTTTAGCATTAGCTATACTGAGTCAGGATCGTTTTACCAAACTGACTTTGCCTTTAGAGAGGAAAATGCCGACTTTCAAACATTATCTGATTGGGTAAATGTTAAAGACAAAGCTGCTGACTTAGAAACTCAAGATTTAGTGACCGTACTCGCTGCTATGCCCTATGAGTTTGATGACGAAACATCTATTGATGCTAGCTTTTGGCGTAAATACAAAACCACAGACAACGTACGTATTATTAAAACAATTGAAGGGCAATGGTTTAGAGATACCCGCCGAGAAGATGGAACATTGCTGCATGAATGCAGTGAAAATGGTGTTGATTGGGTGCAATGCGAATAATGTAAAAAGCACTTTAATTAATATTAGCTTAGTGCCAGTCAGTTAATAACTGACTGGCACTTTTTGTTTGAAAAAGCTTACTTTTATGTGCGGTTATAACTGTATACCTGATGAACTTTATTTTTAATCTGTTTTTTACTCGGGTTTACTGTAAAATTACTGGGTTAACATTTGTTAAGTAATACTTACAATTGTTATTGCTCATTAAGTATTTAAACTAATTTAAGTAGAGCTTATGATTTTTTATATTATAGGGTTAAGTTTACTTGTTATTATTTTATGCGTTGCACTTTATGTAATTTACAGCAACGTACATAAAAGTCGGGTAAGAAAATCCAAGGAATACAACGTACTGTTTGATAAAGACACGATAGTTGATGAACTAATCACTCAACTAACAGAAAAAAATCAAACACAAGAAAACCAAGATAAAACAGCTAAAGGTAAAGAAGAAATCCTTGCAACATTTGTTGAGTTACATCGCTCTGGTAGCTTTTGCGCACATTTGAGTGAACAGGAAATTATTTACTTTGTTAAAAAGAAATTAAACATGGAGAGTAATAAAAATGGATAGCGAAAAAGCAGTCCCAGCAGTAAAAAGTGACTCATTTATGAGTCGATTTGGTCGTCGTAATGTAATTATAGTGTCATCAATTGTTGTTGTATTGGTAGTGATAGCAACCCTTACATCGCAAGTTGTTTCGTGGAATGAAGCAGATGAGCGTTTAGTACATCAATCGGCTTTTACAGGTAACTTAACCGTAATAAATCAAGCAGGCCCTTACTTAAAAGCGTTTGGTAGTACATCCGCTTATAAAAAAGTAATTTCGATTAACTTTACGGGCGATGCCGGTGCAACAGCAAGCGCAATTGTACCGCTAATACCAATTCGATTTTTAGATACCACAACAGGTGGCGCACGAGGTGTCTCTCGTTTTAGATTACCAGGCAATGTACCAGCAGCAGAGTCGGGTGCTCTACGTGGTTTACTTAAAATACACGAAGAGTTTGGTTCACAAGAAACATTAATATCTAATTTATTAATGCGTGCAACCACCGAAAATGTAAAAGCGTCGGCGCGAATGATGTCGGTAGAGCAACATTACTCTGGTGGTAATGGTCAATTAAGCCAAGATTTTGCTGATCAATTAACCAACGGTATTTTTGTTACTGAACAAATTATTAGTACGGGTGAGCGCGATAAATCTGACGATTTAGGTAATTTAAGTAAACAGCAACGTGTCACTATTAATATTAAAATGGACGATGAAGGTAATACACTGCGTAACGCACCTATTTTAGGCGCTTACGGTATTACAGTAGTTGATGCCAGCATTATTGATATTGACTACGAAAGCAAAGTAAATGCTCGCCTTGAAGCCCAAAAGCAGGCTGCTGCTGATGAAGCGCTAGCGCGTCAAAACCTTAAAAAAGCAGAGCAACAAGCGCGTACTGAAGTGGCTTTAGGTGAACAAGCAATTGCTAAGCAACGTGCTGAATCTGAAAAGCTAAAAATAAAAGAGCAAATTGATGCTGAACGAATTAAGGCAAATGCCATTATTTCTGCGCAGCAACGAGTGGCTGTAAAAGCGGAGCTTGCGAAAGAGCAAGAAGAGATTCTAAAGCAACAACGTTTAGAAGCATTAGGTATGGACGTTTTAGCTGAGGCTCGTTTAAGAGCTAAGTCTGCTGCACTTGATCCAAAGTATGTATTTGATGAAACACTAAAAGCAGAAGTTAAAATTCAAACCGCTTTATTTACAAGCTTAGGTAATAGCCGTTTAGTGCCTGAAATTGTAATAGGCGCAGGCCAAGGCGAGCAAAGTAATGGCTCTGAATTTATGCGTTTATTAGCCGCCGATGCTGCATTAAGTCTTAAAAAGCGTTTAGAAAAAGAGAAAAAATAAACGATTAGTTAAGTATTGCACAAACAATAAAAACGTTGGCTGATTCGCATTGGCCAGCGTTTTTTATTGCGTAAATTTTGTTATTGTATGGTGCGGCTTAGCTTGTGAAAACAAGCTTTTTAAATTATTAAATAAAAGAGTGAGCAGTACTTATGGACCCCAGTAATCAGTTTATTTTAGATTTAGGACAAGAGCATATTACCATCCAGCGACGATATGAAGCGCTGGGAGCGTTTAACGATTTTTTGATTGCTGTGTGGTTTTTAATTGGCAGTTTTTTCTTTTTAAATGACTCACTAATAGAAAGTGGCACATGGTTGTTTATAGCGGGCAGTGCTCAATTACTTATAAAACCTGTTTTGAAATTGATCAGCTTAGTACATGTTAGTCGGGTATTTCATTCAAATAAAACTTCATAAATAAAACCATAAATACGACTCATGATGAGTTCAGTTATTATGGCTAATAATTTACCAGTATAAGTTATTTAAATATCAAGGATAGAAAAGTGAAAGTACTTAAGTGGATTTCAATTGGAATAGCTACTTTACTAATTATAGGCTTACTAATTCCCGAAAAAATAATGATTCCGGTACAAGGTGCCACAAGTAAAGATTGGAACCATAACACGTTTTGGTACGAGCCTTGGGGTAGGTCGGGTGTGCACAAAGGAATTGATATTTTTGGCATAAAGAACACTCCTGTAGTTGCCTCAACAAATGGTGTTGTTATATTTGTAGGTGAGTTAAGCCGAGGTGGTAAAGTGGTTGCGGTGCTTGGGCCTAAATGGCGCGTGCATTATTTTGCACATTTAAATGACTACTCGGTAAGTACAGGTGAAGTAGTAAGCATAAACAGTCAAATTGGCTTACTGGGCGATACCGGAAATGCCGCAGGAAAACAGCCTCATGTGCATTATTCTATTTTATCGTTAGTGCCTATGCCGTGGCTTTTTACAACGCAAAACCAAGGGTGGAAAAAGATGTTTTTTTTGAGCCCACATAAAAGACTCACTGCTAAATAATAGTTTTAGCTGTTAAAACAAGGTGTTTAACAGCTAAAATCCGTTAATAAGCAAGCGTGTATTTAAGTTAAAAATTAGCCTGCAACTGGGGTTTTACCCGCGCGAATATTTTTAATGCTTTTAATAAACATATAAATACAGGTCGTGATTAAACAGCCTGCTAAATAAAACACAATACCATTGGGTGCATCAGATAAATTTGCAGCAAGCATAGGGCCAAATACCGAACCAATACTGTAACTCAAAAGCATTACCTCAGTTGCCGATACTATTTTTGCCATTGGCAATGAGTCGCACGCAAGTGTTATAGCAATCGGGTAAAGTGCAAAGCTGCATGCGCCTAGTATTAAGTAGCTTACTATTAATCCTGCTAAAGTGTTTGCTTGTAGTATACCCACAGCACCGGCTGCGCCTGCTAAACAAAACATACCCATCAATAAGCTTTTTTCAAGCCGAGTAGATAAGTAACTTACGAGCGGCTGCACGACCATGCCGCCTAAAATAATAACCGCCATAAGTGTTCCAGTGTACTGAGCTTGATCAGCTTGTGCTGCAATATACACCGGCATTAAGCCGTAAATAGGGCCCAGTAATAAGCCCGATGCTAAGCATCCGAGCATAGCTGGGTGGCTTAATGTTTTTATTTCTTTTAGTGGTAGTTTTTCAAGGTGCTGTTTTTCGGGCTGACCTTTGGTTATTAATAAAGGGGCTAAAATAGCTAAAAATAATAACGAGGCTACAAATAAATAAGGCGTTGAACCTTCGGTGCCAAGCGGCCCTATAGCAAGTTGACCAACCGCGCTGCCCCCATAAAGTGAGGTCATGTATAAACCCAAACGTTTAGCACGCGACTTTGCTGTGTTGGTCATTAATAACCAAGACTCAACAACGACAAACACACCGGCAACAGCAACACCTGCTACAAATCGTGCCATTAACCAGTTAACGGTATTTGGCAGTGCAAGTTGTGCAAGCACGCTTGCTATTAATAGGCTTAAAAATAATATAAATGCGAAGCGATGACCCATTTTTACCACAATGCGCTCTATTGTGGTGGCGCCAATAAGTAAGCCAAAGTAAAAAATGCTCGCAAGCCAAGGCGCTAGATTTTCATCAAGTTTAAATGCAGGTAACGACAGCGGAATAAGGCTCATTAAAAAGCCTGATGCAATAGCAAAAAATGACAGCCCGATAACGGGTGCTAAAGGGTTATTAGAGGTGCTTGTGGCGGCTGATTCGGCCATGTGTGTTTATCGACTCATCAAGGTAAATAACCACTGTTTTAAAGTTTGAGAGGTTACTTTAATAATAAAATTTGCGCGAATTTAGAGCCAAATTAAAAATAAGTAAAGTGATATTTTATTAAATAATATAAATAAATTTAAAACGATCTTTTTGGTAAATTATCGGATCTATTATGCTTTTTATTGTAGTATTTTTATGTAGATATTGTTTTATATTTGTGAGCATTTATGTCTGAATAGGTTTTTGTAATGCAAGCAGATAGGCACATATCGCATGCTGCACGTCACTTTTTAAAGTTTGCG
This sequence comes from Pseudoalteromonas sp. SR43-3, assembly GCF_014163875.1. NCBI lineage: Bacteria > Pseudomonadati > Pseudomonadota > Gammaproteobacteria > Alteromonadales > Pseudoalteromonadaceae > Pseudoalteromonas > Pseudoalteromonas sp. SR43-3. Next base: position 49,502 of record NZ_JACJEC010000021.1, read on the forward strand.
CAGCAGCACGTAGAGCAATATTTGGATACGCAGTGGGTGCGTAACGAGTTACATAATTTAGATTTAAACTAGATTTAAATTCGGTTTAAAGTTAATTAATGTCGGGTGTTGAGTCTCTTAAAATAAGCTTTGGCTGAAACACGTGCTTTACTGTTATGCCGCTTTTTTTATAAATGTCTTTAAGTACTAAGTTAGCCGCAGCTCGGCCCATTTCGGGAACTGGGTTATCTATTGTAGTCAGTGTTGGGTAGAGGTAATTGGTGAAAATTACGTTATCGAACCCAATAATGGCTAAATCTTTTGGTAGGTTAAAACCGTGTTCGCGGGCGTATTTCATAGCACCTGATGCCATTTCGTCATTGGCACATACAAGGGCGGTTATTTGCGCTTTATTTTGAATAAAATGCCTTAAGCCGTCGCTGCCGCCGGTTTCTTTAAAGTCGCCTATGTAAAATAAGTTTTCGTCAAAGGTTAGGTTGTATTCTGCGAGGGCTTTTTTGTGGCCTTTTAAACGGTTTGACGCATCTTCTTTAAACTGCGGGCCTGCTATGTATGCAATGTTTTTATGACCTTTGTTGATCATGGCTTTAGTGGCTAAGTAGCCACCCATTACGTTGTCGAGGCTAATGCAGTTTTCTTCAATTTCTTTAACGTAGCGGCTCATTAAGTAAATAGGGGTTTTGCCTTTACTTAACTCAATTAGATACTCGTTTGATACCGCTTCTACGTGGGCAATAATAGCGTCGCAATTACGGCCTATTAAAAATTCAAAGCCGCTTTTTTCCTTTTTTTCGTCACTGTGCCCAGGGGTAATAATAACGTGTTTACCCGCAATACGAAGGTGCTCTTCAATGGCTGACATCATTTGACCAAAAAACGGACCATCCAACTCAGAAACTAAAATACCGACGCTGTTTGTAGTGCTAGACGCCAAAGAGCGAGCAATAGAACTTGGCTGATAGCCTAGCTCTTTCATTGCTTCTAATACCTTTTTTTTAGTTTTTTTGCTTACGTAGTCGTTGTCGTTAAGCACCCTTGAAACAGTTGATAAAGACACACCTGCCATTTCTGATACTTGATAAATTGTCGCCATTGATGTCCTAGCTTATATGTATTTTTACTCGCACTTTATAAAAAATATAAAGTGCGAAGGGTCATTAAAAGTTAATTTACACATTACTGCGTCTAATTGCTAAGTCTTCTGTTATTTTTTGCGTCATCGCTGAGGTTAGCGGATAAATAAGCATCAATGCGGCGCCTAAAAAAGCAAATGCGGCGGGTATCCAGCTCATAAGTAACTGCATACCAGGTAGGGCTTGTGTGATTGTTAGCTCATCCATACCGTTATAGCCGTAGCCTGCAAGTACCACTAATACTAATGCACCTGCAAAACCACCACCGGTTTTTTGCACAAATGTACCCGCTGAATAAATTAAGCCTGTAGCGCGGCGTTTGTTTTTCCACTCTGAATAATCGGCTGAATCACCAAGCATACTAAAAAATAATGTTGGCATCATCGCGGCAAAAAATTCAGCAGCGCAACCAAAGGTAAATACAGCAATAAGGTTATCACTAGGTACCCAGTAAAATGCAGTAGTGAGTATGCCGCTTAGCATTAATGAAGCAATAAAAAGGTTTCGTTTACCCATAATTTCGGCCAGTTTACCTGTGGCAAGTGCGCCAAATATAGATACAACCAACAAAGCAATAAAGTATTGCCCAGCCATGAGTTCATTGGCTACGTGGTACTTAAAGTAGTACGCAATTACACCGTATTTTATGCCATTAAACATCATGGTTAAAAAACCAATGCCGAGTAATACCAGCCAAGGTTTATTGGTCAGAAGATCAACCATGTCGCGTTGTGAGCCCGTTAAGCTTTGCTTATCTTTATTGAGTAATTTTTTAATAACGAATGTCATTGCAGCCATAACAAGGGCAAAAAATACGCCGCTGTATAAATCGCGGTAATAAAAAAACAGGGTGGTAGCAAGCAAAGGTAGGATTATAAATGGCAGGCTTTTGGTTAAATCAAACAACTCTGATTTTAAATTCCCTTCATTTGAGGCGTGCGGTGTTACACGCTCTTTGGTAGTCGCAAACGTTATAATCATTAAAATAATAAGTAAGCTGGCAAATAAGTACATAGTAAGCTGATAGCCTTTGGCGTTGTCGCCGCCACCAAAAAATGCCACTAGCTCAGGTAAAAAACCCATAACCAATAAGCCACCAGTAAACGCACCTGCAAACCTAAAACCAGAGAGCTTTGTGCGCTCTGTATCGTCTGGTGTCATTACGCCCATAAGTGCCGAGTAGGGCACGTTACTTACGGTGTAAGCAAGCGTTAAACCTATGTAAGTTACGTAAGCATAAATAAGTTTATTGGTGGTGCTAAAGTCGGGTGTAGTAAAACACAACACCATAAACAAGCCCAAAAACGGTGCCGAATAGAGTATCCATGGGCGAAATTTACCAAAGCGCGACTGCGTTCTGTCGGCAATCATACCCATAATAATATCGGTTACGCCATCAGATAGCCTTACCACTAAAAACAACATGGCAGCGGCAGCCGCCGATATGCCAAATGTATCGGTGTAAAACACCGCTAAATAAGCAAGCGCGCCGCGCCACACTAAGTTAGCGCCGGCATCGCCCATGGCGTAACCGACTTTTTCGTATAAAGGGAGTTTGTTCACTGTGTGTGTTCTTATTGTTATAAGCCGAAAAATTATCGGCTAGTTATTAGGTTACTGTACGCTTTACCGCTGGCTTTAACAGTTCGTTTTTGTGTGTTGTAGTCTACGTGTACTATTCCAAAACGTTTTAAATATCCTTCAGCCCATTCAAAGTTATCCATTAGGCTCCAAGCAAAGTAGCCATCTACTTTTACACCTTGCTCAGCTGCGTTATGTAGGGCATTTAAATGCTCGTGGTAATATTCAATACGGTCGTTATCTTTGATTTCACCGTCTTTAAATTCGTCAGCCATAGCTGCACCGTTTTCGGTAATATAAATAGGCGGTAGGGTGTATTTTTCGTTTAACGATACAAGTAACTCTGTAAGTGCTTTAGGATAAATTTCCCAGCCTATATCGGTCATTGGCGCTTTATGTGGCAGCTCATGGTAAAAGTCGGTTTCGCTTGCTTGATAATGCATGCGGGTATAAAAGTTAACCCCTAGGTAATCTAGCGGTTGAGCAATTATTTCCATGTCGCCATCTAAAATATCTGGGAGGTGGGCCTTAGGTAATTGCTTAATAATATCAGGGTATTTACCTTGCATTACAGGCTGCATGTACCATTGGTTTATGTAGTCATCAGCAAATGCAGTCGCTTTTAAATCGTCTTCACTTTGGGTAACTGAGTAACAAGGCGTAAAGTTAAGTACAATACCGTTTAGTGTATTTGGGCTATTTTTAGCAAGTACTTGCATAGCCAAACCGTGACCCAGTAATAGGTGGTGCGCGGCTTTACGACCAAATTCGCGACCTACTATGCCAGGTGCATGTACGCCTATTTCGTAACCTAAGTAAGAGCTGCAAAAAGGCTCGTTTAAGGTGGCGTAAGAGTGCACACGTTCCCCAAAAGCTTTGGTAATTAAATCTGTGTAATGTGCAAATTCGTAAGCGGTGTTACGGTTTAGCCAGCCACCTTCATCTTCAATATGTTGTGGTAAATCCCAGTGGTATAGCGTTACAAAAGCTTTAATGTTACGACGTTTTAATTCATCTAAAATGTCGGTATAAAACTTAACGCCTGTCGGGTTTAAGTGACCGCTTTTAGTCATTACGCGCGGCCACGAAATAGAAAGTCTGTAAGCGTCTACACCTAATGATTCAATTAAGTTTATATCGTCTTTCCAGCGAGTGTAGTGCTCGCAGGCTACATCGCCATTTGAATTATCGACTATTTTGCCTTCTTTACTGCAAAAGGTATCCCAAATACATGGCAAGCGATCAGCTGCGCCGCCTTCAATTTGAAATGAGGCCGTAGCTACACCATAAGTAAAATTTTTGGCTAAAAGTGGTGAGCCACTAGGTAAAGATAATTGTTTCATTAAGAGAAAACCTCTGCTTCTTTTTTGGTAAAGTTTGCTTTGTATAGAGCGTATATTAAATTTATTATTGGAAGCGCTTCCATATTTAATTTGATTAATCACTAAGTATGGTATTTAATAACTTTAAGGAAGCGCTTCCATATTTAGGTTAGTGGCTATTGCTAAGTAGGTCAATAGTTAAATTTAAATAACAAATAGGCGCTCACAAAATCACACTGACACAACACAGGGCTATAAAAATGAAAAAAAGCTTAAACACTAACAGGTTACACATGCTCCCTATTTTAATAGGAGGATTGTGCGTTTTAAGTGGGTGTAACAAACAAGAGATTAACGCAAATAATAGCCAAAGCGCCGTAGTCAAAAAGGCTGAGCATGAGCAAGGTGATTTATCACTTTGGCCAACGCTTAAAAGCAAAGTAGTGAAAACGCCTGAAATTGAAAATACGATTGCACAGTACTTAAAAACAATGACGCTTGAGCAAAAAGTAGCGCAGATGATCCAACCTGAAATTCGCGATATTAGTGTTGAAGACATGCGTAAATATGGTTTTGGCTCGTATTTAAATGGCGGTGGCTCGTTCCCAAATGCTAATAAGCATGCAACGCCTGCAGATTGGATAACGCTTGCGGAGAGCATGTACCAAGCCTCGGTTGATGACTCAATTGATGGCAGTAAAATTCCAACCATGTGGGGCACCGATGCCGTACATGGACATAATAATGTGATTGGTGCGACGTTATTTCCGCATAATATTGGTTTAGGTGCTGCTAATAACCCCGCATTAATTGAGCGAATTGCAGCAGCTACTGCAATAGAGGTAATGGCAACAGGCATAGATTGGGTATTTGCACCGACTGTTGCGGTTGTGCGCGACGACCGATGGGGCAGAACGTACGAAGGCTACTCAGAAGACCCTACAATTGTACGTGAGTATTCAGCCGCAATTGTAAACGGATTGCAAGGCAGAGCCGATGAAGACTTTTTAAGTGACAAACGCGTAATTAGTACTGTTAAGCACTTTTTAGGCGATGGCGGCACAGTAGATGGTGACGATCAAGGCGATAACATTGATAGCGAAGAGGTGTTATATAACATTCATGCGCAAGGTTATATAGGTGGCTTAACCGCAGGTAGTCAGTCGGTTATGGCATCGTTTAATAGCTGGAATGGTAAAAAAAATCACGGCAATAAATACTTACTTACCGATGTACTAAAAATAAAAATGGGTTTTGATGGCTTTGTTGTAGGCGATTGGAACGGGCACGGACAAGTTGCCGGCTGTACAAATGAAAGCTGCCCGCAAGCTGTTAATGCGGGGCTTGATATTTTTATGGTGCCAACGGGTGCTTGGAAACCACTTTATGAAAATACAATTAAACAAGTAAAAGCGGGCACAATAACAATGGCGCGAATAGATGACGCCGTAGCACGTATTTTACGCGTTAAATTACGCGCGGGTTTATTTGATAAACCAAGCCCTGCAAATCGAAAATATTCAGGTAAATTAGAATTAATAGGTGCGCAAGCACATCGCGATATTGCCCGCCAAGCGGTAAAAGAGTCGTTAGTACTGCTTAAAAACAACAACCATTTATTACCGCTTAACCCGTCAAGCAACATACTTATAGCAGGCGATGCGGCCGATAACATAGGCAAGCAATCGGGCGGTTGGAGTATTACGTGGCAGGGAACTAATAATCAAAATGCAGATTTTCCTGGGGCAACGTCTATTTATGCGGGGCTAAAAACGCAAATAGATGCCGCTGGCGGTAACGCTATTTTAAGCCCAACGGGTGAGTTTAATACCAAACCCGATGTAGCCATTGTTGTATTCGGTGAAGAACCATACGCAGAGGGACATGGCGATAAAGACAACCTTGAGTTTGAACGTAACAATAAACGCTCTCTTAAAATATTAAAAACATTAAAGCAGCAAGGTATTGCGGTGGTGTCGGTGTTTATATCGGGCAGACCAATGTGGGTTAACAGCGAGCTAAACGCGTCAGATGCATTTGTAGCAGCATGGCTTCCTGGCACTGAAGGACAAGGCATTGCTGATGTTTTATTAGCGGATGCAAGTGGGCAGGTACAATACGACTTTAAAGGTAAATTGTCGTTCTCGTGGCCTAAATCGCCACTACAAACCGCAGTAAATAAGGGCGATGCTAATTACTTACCATTATTACCCTATGGCTTTGGCTTAACGTATAAAGATGAAAGTACGCTTGCCAATAATCTAAATGAAGACTCAGGTGTTGATGTTAGTAACCTTGCGCCGTTATCTATATTTAATGGCAGTTTTAAAACACCGTGGCGTTTGTTTTTAAATTCAAACAGCGAGCAGCACCAAGTAGCAAGTAACAGTGTAAAGCTTGGCGGTATTACTTATCGCACTGAAGACAAAGCGATTCAAGAAGATGCGATGCAATTTAATTTTGATGGCACTGCACCCAGCTACATCGAAATTAATAGTAACTTTACCGAAGACAAAGTGGCCTACATTGAAGCAAATTCCGCCCTTAGCTTTAGCTATAAAGTAAACCAAATACCTAGCTCGCAAACATACCTTGCAATGAAGTGCGAACAAGGCTGTGGCGGCGAGCTTGATATTACCCGTGATCTTGAAAATGCTGATTTAAATACATGGCAAACCATGAGCATAGATTTAACGTGTTTTGCTAAAAAGGGTGTTGATTTTGCCAGAGTAACCAGCCCTTTTATTATTAAAACGGCAGGCGAGCTTAACGTTTCAGTTGCAGATATTAGCTTTGAACCACAAGGCGCTGAAACAGCAAAAATAAAGTGTGAGTAGTAGAGTGCTTATAAGTTAAGTTTATTGTGTGTTGTCTCAAAGCCCTTAGTAATAAGGGCTTTTTTTAAAGAGGATATTTATGCTGGGCAATACTGCTTTAAAAACTCATGATGAGGCGGTAATTGGCTTACGCGTTGCTCTATTTGTTGCTTAATACCGTGTAAAAAACGGGTGAGTTCTTCATCGCTCATCATGCTGGCTATTAAATGATGTTGATTAGGCTCAATACCCTGACCAAGCATAACTTGCACCCACGAGTCGACTCTAAAAATGTCGCCATCGTCTAAAAATACACGGCCGGTTTGTTTAAACAAATCAATTTTATGCTGAAGTGTTTTTGGCACTTCCATGGCGCTACAGTGTTGCCAAAACTCACTGTCATCGCGATTAGTTACTTTGTAGTGCAGCACAATAAAGTCGCGAATATTTTCAATTTCGCTTTTAAGCTGTTTGTTGTATTCGTCAATGGCGTGATTGGTAATGCCATTAAACGGAAATAAACGCATAAAGCGAATAATACCCGACATAATTAAGTGAATGCTGGTGGATTCAAGTGGCTCTACAAAACCGCTAGCAAGGCCAAGCGCTAGGCAGTTTTTGTTCCAGCCCTTTAAGCGCCGCCCTGTTTTAAATTTAATAATACGGGGCTCTGTAAGCGCCTCGCCCTCAATGTTATTTAATAGTAGCGCTTTGGCTTGTTCGTCATCCATATATTGGCTGCAATAAACTAATCCGTTGCCTACACGGTTTTGCAGCGGTATACGCCATTGCCAGCCGCTTTTGTGGGCAATAGATCGGGTAAGTGGCAATACGGTCTCGCTGGTTGATTTTGTTTGCACCGCAATGGCGCTATTACACGGTAGTAAATGCGACCAGTCTTCGTAGCCAGTATGCAATGCTTGCTCTATTAATAAGCCTCTAAAGCCAGTGCAATCAATAAAAAAATCGCCGTTAATGTGCTCGCCATTATTTAAAATCAATGATTCTATATGGCCCGTTTTAGGGTTTTTTACTACTTTTTGTATTTTACCTTCAACGCGTTTTACACCTAGTGGCTCTGAAAATTCACGTAAAAACTGCGCGTAACGCGTGGCATCCATATGGTAGGCATAGTTAATAGGGTTTTGCTGATTAAACGCAAACTTACCGGCTTTAGCCGCTTGCAGCTCGTAGCAGTAATCGCCAAATGGGTTGTTTATTCCAAGTGCTTTACCTTGCAGCCAAAAGTGATGAAATTCACCCGCCCAACATTCTTTGCCCGTTGCGCCAAATGAGTGAATATAATGCGTGTTTTCATCGCCCCAGTTTTCAAAGCTAATACCTAATTTAAAGCTGGCTTGAGTGGCTTTCATAAATGCTTGCTCGTTTATACCCAGCAATTTATGAAATGTACGAATAGGCGGAATTGTTGCTTCGCCAACACCTACAGTGCCAATATCGTCAGATTCAACAAGGGTTATGTTTATATTGTTACCAACTAGTTTAGCAAGTGCCGCTGCGGCCATCCAACCTGCAGTGCCGCCTCCAGCAATTACTACGTTTTTAACAGCGTTTGTTTTAGTCATTATGTGGCTGCCCATTATTTGATAAAAGATGATTTAAAAGCGCGCGATTACTTGGCAGTCCATTTAAGCACTGCGCTATTTTTTCGCGATTTTGCTGATAATAGTAATCCCCAGCGCGTGGGTCGTTAAATGTATTTTGTGCAGATACTGTTTGTGTATCAAAGCCCATGCCATATAAAACGTATTGGTAACTGCTTGATGAAAACACTTCTTCGTTTTCAATAAAATCAAAGCGGCTAGGGGGCTGAAATTGCCAAAGCTTAAGTAAGTTTTGCAGGCGCTCGGGCGCGGTATTTAAATTACCAATATCTTGCCAATAGGGAGTGTCGTCGCGCTCGCTTAGTACATAATGAAGTTTTAAAAATTCAATAACGCGCTGCCAACGAGTGCTAAAGCGGCTGTTAAAACGACTTGCAAGCTGGCTCATGTGGGTGCGGTTTTGCGGTAGTTGCTCGCTTATCATGCTAATTGAAAGTTCAACCATAGCAAGAGCTGACGCTTCAAGCGGCTCTAAAAAGCCAGCTGACATACCCACGGCAACACAGTTTTTAATCCAAAATTGTTCCCTGTAACCAGGGCTGTATTTTAATACACGGTAGGTAAGTTGCTCAGCTTGTTGCTCACTGGTGCTTTTGGCTATGTAGCTTTTTAGTGTATTTGTTGCGCTTTCATCACTTTGATATTTACTACTAAATACATAACCTGTACCACGGCGTGTTGGCAGGGCTATATCCCAAATCCAGCCGTTACTTTGCGCTGTAGATAGCGTAGCAGAGGCGATTGGCTGATCGGTGTGTGCATTAGGTATTTGCGCCGCAACAGCGCTGTTATTAAATAAAATATGATCTTGCGCTATAAACTCACTATTAAAATGCTCACCAATTAAACGAGCACGAGAGCCTGAGCAATCTATAAATAAATCACCTGTTATATCGCCATTATTATTTGTTTTTAATGAAGCAATATAGGCATGCTCGTCGTTAATAACCTCGGTTACATCGTCAATAATATGTGTAACGTTTAGATTTTTAACACAGTGATTTTTTAAAAACTCAGCAAATTTACCCGCATCTAAATGATAGCCATAGTTGGTGACCGCTGCATATTCGGGTGTTTGTAATTGTTTTGGTGCAAGTGCTGCTTGGCATACAAAGCTTTGCATATTAACAACGTCGGCAAATTTTTGATCAGGTGCAATGCGTTGCCAGCTGGCGTGTAAATTAGTGTGCTCGTAGCCTTGTGGATTCATAAAAGGGTGGTAGTAGTTTTCTCCCTCGCTGAGGTTGCGCCAATTTATAAATTTAGAACCTTGCTTAAATGATGCGTCGCACTGGGTTATAAAATCAATTTCTTTAATGCCAATGCGCTGCAGCGTGTTACGCATTGACGGCCATGTGCCTTCGCCGACGCCCAATATAGGCACATTTGCCGACTCCACTAACGTTACATTAAGGTGCGGGTGTTCGGCGGCTAATAAGCCTGCGCTTAGCCAGCCGGCAGTACCACCACCTAAAACGACTATTTTTGTTATTGGTTTGGTCATGAGTTAACACCCTAAAGTTGATAACAATTAAACTAGCATTAATACTGTTTTAAATACAAAAAAGCCGCTAGTAAAAACTAACGGCTTCACTTTGTATTACCTTTAGAAGTTGTAACGCATACCAATATTGTAACGTGCACCTAGCTGTTGTAGGTTCCACAATTGAACTGACGTACGGCCATGTTCGCGGCTGTTTTGTTCAGTAATGTTAAGGCCTTCAACAAAAAACGATAGTTGTTCGCTGTAGTTGTACGCAACATTAAAGTCGATTTGATAATATTCTTCAGTAAAGCCTGGCTCGTTTACGTATCGAGCTGCGCTATTTAAAAACTTATCACGCCAGTTGTAAGCAATACGTGCTTGAAAATCATCGTTTTCGTACATTGCAATAAAGTTAGCTGTATCGCTTAAACCCACTAGTGCAAATTGTGTTGTAGTAGGGTCAGCGTTTACATCAAAGTCTATGTCGCCATTAACTGTGGTGTAGTTTGCTTGCACACCAAAACCGCTTTCACCAAAAAAGTGCTGAAAGGCAATTTCAAAACCATCAATGGTGGCATTTTTATTGTTGGTAGGTACTTGCGCTGTAAATTCTAGTAATGGGTCATCGCTGTTAGCAATTACATCGTAAGCGGCTTCAAACTCTTCGTAGGTCATAGAGTCAAAATCAACGCCATTTTCTGTTGCGGCAACCATTTGAAATAAGTTTGAATCGGTTAGAGCAAGTCCGCGAGATTCTAGCTCAGCAATGGCAGCTTGTGCGCGAGGACCCGCTGTTGCATCGCGTAATCCGTAGTAGTTTTGCGTCATTGGTGTTAAACCAATAAAGTTTTCGATGTCTTTAGTGTAATAACCTACCGACACATAACTTGTTTCTGCAAAGTACCACTCAGCCGATACATCAATATTATCTGATTCAAGCGGCACTAAACCAGGATTACCCGTTGACGCTGTAGCCGGTGAAGAACCCGCTAAAAGAGTAGGGGCACCTGGTACACCAACAGTCGCTGCTGAACTTAAGTTATCGTAAGTTGGGCGAGCAATTGTCGTGCTATAAGAAAAACGCGCTTTTACGTTTTCAATTACTTCTATGTCAAAGTCAAAGCTTGGTAAAAAGTGATCGTAGCTAGATTTAAGCGTGAAATCTTCTTTAGCTGAGCCAAAACGAACATTAAAGTCGTTATTACCTTCCCACGCTACTGCGTTAGGTAAATCGATATTAGCCGTTGAGGTAATGTCGGTAGACTCTTGGCGCGCGCCAATAACAATGTTGTATGGCATATCGCCAATGTAACCATTGTAAGTAAATTGCACAAACGCAGCGGTTATGTCTTCTTCAATGGTGCGGTTTGTTGCAAATGCGCCATCGGCTGCAAAGTTAAAACCGTATTCTTCACCTGCCCAGTAACCAATTTGAGATGCGCTGCCAGTATAACCTTGGTTGAACGAGCCCGATGTATCGTAGTCGTCAAACTCAGCTAAAAAGTTTGTTGGGTTTAGGTAGCCATCAGGTAGTTCGCCTGGGTTTTCTATACCCCAGTTACCCATTGTATTACGTGTAAGTGATTGCAGTGAATGGCTTTCCATAGAGCGAGACTCTATACCAAAGTCAATTGCCCCGTTTTCAATTTCGTATTTACCATGGATTCTAAATTCTGTGATTTCAGATTCTTGGCGAGCAAAGTTAGAATCTAAAATAGACGTACCCACATCAGAGGCATCTAATGTGTTATTACAATTTAGGTTATCTCGGCGGCAATCATCAAAATCGATACTCATTGATGGAAGCTCGCGGCTAAAATCAACTTCTTGTGCGTTAACTACGTTTGCGCCTAAGCCTGCGTTTACCCAGCTGCCGTAAGGTGCATCTGGTTTGCTAGTGGCTTTTGAATTGTGCGCATCAAACATAAAGCTTAATTCTGAGTTGAAATAGTACTCAACGTTTAAACCAATAGAATCGTTTTGGTTAACTTGGTTTAGCTCTTGAAACGCTAAACCTAAATCGCGTGTTTGCTGATCGCGACGTTCTTCTCGGTAATAAATAGGGGTTTTTACCGTGTTGTCGTCAAATGTTAGCGCGCTTTTGTAGTTATCCATCCAAATTGATTGCTCAGCACGGGCTTCGAATAAATCTTGCTTAGAATATGTGTAATCAAGCGTGGCTGTTAAATCGTCAATAGGGCTGTATTGCAGCGTTAATTGCGCGTTTGTACGAGTACGTTCTCTGTCGGCAATGGTGTAGCGCAAATCTGATGGCATTGAATAAAGCTGGCCAACGGCGGGTGCATTAGTTAAAACAATATCGTCTGCAGCTTGTGGGATTGTGCCGTCAAAAGCTGATGTATTCCATTGATTTACAAACGCACCTGTTGATGAGCTATCGCGTTGTTGCATGCTTGCAGTTAACGAGGCACCAAATTTAGCTTCACTGTCGGTCCAGCTAATTAAGCCCGAAAGCTCAGGTGTTATGTCATCACCAACGCGGTTTGTTGAGTCGTGTAAAGCTTTTACGCCAATGCTTGAAACAAAGCCTGGGTTATCAAGTGGGCGAGCGGTATTAATATTAATTGTTGCGCCAATACCACCTGATGCAATGCTTGCTTTACCAGTTTTATATACTTCAACCGATTTAACGCTATCAGACGCTAAGTTTGCAAAATCAAATGCACGAGAGCTGGGTGTACCACCGCCTGCAGGCAAAGATGCCGCCGGCATTGTACGCCCGTTTAGGGTTACCATATTGTAGTCGGGGCCAAAACCACGAACCGTTACTTTAGAGCCTTCACCATTTGAGCGATCAATCGACACACCCGTAATACGCTGTAGCGACTCGGCTAAGTTGGTATCTGGGAATTTACCAATATCTTCAGCTGATATAGCATCTACAACACCGGCGGCGTCGCGTTTTAAACGAGTCGACTCTTTAATACTGCTTTTAAAACCAGTAACTTGGATTACTTCAACATCTGTATTTGCTTCTTGTGCATATACAGGCAAAGAGATTGATGCACCTAAAATCAGAGATAGGCTGGTCGCTATCTTTGTTTTTCTTACAATATGGTTGGACATTCGGTTTCCCTCGCGCTTTTATCATTATTATTAACAGCTTGTATGGGGCTGTTATTGTGTAGTTATAAACATTGTCAAATGTGTGGAAGCGCTTCCAGAAAGTTCTGTTTAAATAGATTTTGTGGAAGCGCTTCCAGAAATGCTAGTTTATATTTTGAATAGGGTCAACTGTTGTTTTAATAAAATGAGACTAAATTGTTTTTAAAATGTATGTTTTTTGGATTTAATTTTATTTAAATCATAAATTACAATTGGTTATAAAAAGCCGTTTGCAATAGTGCTGTAACAACATTTTATTATAAGAAAACCAATTATTGATTAATTTAGTTATTTACACATTTTTATAAGGTATTTAAATCAGCTTTTAATACTAGCTAAAATTAATAAATCGGCCGTTGGTCACTCAACAAAAAATAGGTACATTTGCTAACTTAGCGAAAATGCCGATGTAGTGATTATGTACAACGCAATTGATGAAAACGCATCAAGCGGCGGTTCTATCTCAGTTTATTAATCGGTCATTAAAAACCAGTAGTTGTTTAAAAAATCGTTAATTAAATCACTAAAAAGTAACGTAGTTTTTGCAGAAGATGGTTTAAAAATAAACTTATAAAGTATTGCGCATAAGGTGTTGCGAGTCGCTAGTTTTATCGCTATTTTAAAGGCTCTCTCATAGATGGATTTTATTATGCGCATTAAATTTTTAGCGAGCTTTTATTCTTTCTTCTTGTTTGCTCTGTTTGGTTGTGACGACCAAAGTATGGCAATTCAAGGTAGTCCTCAGCTAAATAATAATGTAAGTAACTCACCCTCTAATCTCAAAGTAAACACGCCTCCAGCAGCTCAAACACACGAACCCGCTTTAGTGGTCGGTATGCTAGCAACACATTGTAAAAGTAATGAAGCAGCCTACATTAACGCAAAAATGCATAAAGTTGTGCGTAACCCAGATGAAAATACAGCCTACAAGTTAGAGCCTACCGATAAAGTGCTTTCTATTTGTGTTGCAAAAGATGACTCATCGCTTAGTTATCGATTTGGTAGAGTTAATGACATAGGGCTTGAAAAAGAAGCTACACCAGATGCACCATTTGGTAGTTACTACAGGCAAGTAGGGCGTATTGGCGAGAGTATTTTATTTTTTAGTAACGGCGAATATCACTACTATATTATTAACTCAGGCGGTATGGGCAGCGGTGTAACCGTTAATGTTTATGAAAACGATACATTAATAACTGAGCTGTTTTCGGGTAATGATCCTTACGATGATTTTGTTATAGCAACCGATTTAAATTTCCCTAAAAAATTGGTTATCGAAAAACAGCCATTTAATAAGCAAATGCAGTAAATAATGACTCCACAGCAGCAAAACGTTATAGAGCAAGGGCATTGGTTTAAAAACCGTAGCGCTTATTTAAAAAGCTTTTTATTAACGCAGGGCAAAACGCTCTCACTAAAGGCTCAGCAATCATTATTTTTGCGAGGTGATAAGCACGATGGAATTTATGCAGTGCTTAGCGGCGTGGTGCGTATTAGTGGCGTAAGTAACGAAGGCAAAGAAGCAGTATTGAGCTTTATTGATTCATCACTGTGGTTTGGCGAAGTTACCTTGTTTGATGGTGGCCTGCGCACTCACGATGTATATGCACAAACTGATGTTGTGCTTTTTTACGTGCCCCAACGCGCGCTTGAACAGCTATTAAACGAACAGCCACAATATTGGCAAGAGTTTGGTTTATTGCTGGCACAAAAGTTACGCCTAATGTTTACCTCAATGGAAGATCACGCATTACTAAGCGCTGAGCAAAAAGTATGCAATCGACTTTTAATGCTTAGCGAGCATACAGAGCACTTAACACCACTTGTTTTATCTCAGCAGCAACTTGCTGATATGACCTACCTAACGCGCCAAACTATTAATCAAATACTGCAACAGCTTGTTAGCTTACAAGCTATTAGTTTGGGGTATCAACGCATAACAGTTTTAGATAAACAAAAGCTACAAGCGCGTGCTACACAAGCTTAAATAGAGACCGCTTTATTTAGTTGGAACCAAAATTGCTACATAATATGTAATGCAACAATGGATTTGAGCTAATGACTACAATAACCTTTAAAAATCAATATAGTAATTATAACTCTCCTACAGTAAATAAAGCGGCAGGTCCAAGCGAAGTTGCGGCAACTAATACCCTCCCTAACGTAAAAACAAGTGATACTAAAGGCATTACCTCAGCCCCTAAAGAACCAACATTTTTAGAAAGTGCCCAAGAAGCACTGGTTTATCAGCGCTTAGGTGTAAACAAAAACAAAATAGACGAGCTAAAAGCGACAATAGAAGAGCTTATTAAAGAACAGCAAAGTGAGGGCGCAGACCCTAGCGCAATTGCTGATAAAATAGAGAAACTTCAAAAAATGCTTGAGCAAGAGTATCAAAAAGGGCGCGAGCGAACGGATATGAAAGGTGAGCATGAGCCGGGTAAAATAATTTCTGCATTTGTTTAATTTACAAAATGTCGGATACCTGACATTGTTGTTGTGTCTACTTTTGCTAAAGTAAGTTTTATATATAAAAATAAAGGCAAAACAATGAAAACACTTCAACAGCAACTTGGTAAATATGGTTTATATCATCGTTCTAAGCGTAATGTGCTAACGCACTTTATTGGTATTCCGCTCATTGTATTTGCGGCGTTGTGTTTACTAGCGCGCATTCAAATACCCCTTGGTAGTGTAGTAATTGATGGTGCACAACTTTTTGTATTAGCGTCGGTTGTTTATTATTTTATGCTGAGCTTTTCGCTTGGCTTTATTATGGCCGTGATATTCACTTTACTCCTTGTTGGTGCTCAGCCTATTGCGGCAATGGCGTTTTGGCCTTGGTTGAGTATTGGCGTAGGTGTGTTTGTATTTGGCTGGGTATTACAGTTTATTGGGCACTATTACGAAGGTAAAAAACCGGCGTTTGTGGATGACCTAATTGGTTTAATTATTGGCCCTTTGTACGTAACTGTTGAGCTACTATTTTTAATGGGTTTTTACAAAACATTAGAAGATGAAGTAAACGCAATAGCAGGTCCTACAAAGGCGTAAAATACTTTACTAAGTACCTTTATAAAACCTAATAAATAACAATAAAAGGGCAGATAACGCATGCAATATAATAATAAAACCGTGTGGATCACCGGCGCATCATCAGGTATTGGTAAAGAGCTCGCTATACAATTTGCCGAGCTTGGAGCGCGCGTTATTTTATCGGCGCGCAATGTAGATAAACTAAACGATTTAAAAGCAACGCTTAAAGGCGAAGGGCACTTAGTTGTGCCGTTGGACTTAGCACAGCCAGAGCATGTACTGAGTACAATAACAGCAAAAATGAGCGAGCTTCCTGCAATAGATATTTTAATTAATAACGGCGGCGTATCGCAGCGTAGCTTATTTTTAGAAAACGACTTTAACGTGTACCGCCAATTAATGGAGGTTAATTACTTTGGCTTAATTGCACTTACTAAAGCTGTATTACCTACTATGGTGGCAAGGCGCAGTGGTTCAATTGTGTCTATTAGTAGTGTGGCGGGTAAAGTAGGTTCAAAATTTAGAACGGGTTATTCGGGTTCTAAATATGCGGTGGTTGGTTTTATGGATTGCCTACGTGCAGAAGTAGCACAACATAATATTCATTGTTTAACAATTTGCCCAGGCTCTATTAAAACAGCAATTGCGCATAACTCACTAAACGAGCAAGGCATAGCGCAAAATAAACCAGAAGAGTCGATAGAAAATGGCATGGATGTAAGCGTAGCGGCTTCAAAAATGATTCGTGCCATTAGCGATAAAAAAGACGAAGTAATTATTGGCAAAGGTTTAAGTGGTTGGGCGCCTACAATTAAGCGCTTTTTTCCTACTTTGTTTAATCGCATTACTGCAAAAATAAACTATAGGTAGCGTCGTTTATTTCAAAAGCGTAAAATGCCGTAAATGTGATCAATTTAGAAAAGGATTCTAAATGAAGTATTTATGGTTGAGCCTGTTTTTTATTGTATTAATTTGGTCTGGTATTAACCCAAAAGATCAATTTACATGGCTGCTTGAAGTTATCCCCGCAATTATTGGTTTAGTGCTGCTAGCAAGTACCTATAGCCACTTTAAACTTACCCCTATTTTATATACATTTATTTTAGCGCATTGCATTGTGCTGATGATTGGCGGGCATTACACCTACGCCGAAGTCCCTTTTTTCGATAATTTATTTGGTAGCGAGCGTAATAACTACGACAAAGTAGGGCACTTTTTTCAAGGCTTTGTACCTGCACTACTAGCACGCGAAATTTTACTGCGCAAAAAAGTAGTAAATGGTCGAGGCTGGTTAATCAGCTTTGTTATTTCGGTATGTTTAGCATTTAGCGCCTTTTACGAATTAATAGAGTGGTGGGTTGCAGTGTTAAGCGGCGAAAACGCAGAAGCGTTTTTAGGCACGCAAGGTTACGTGTGGGATACCCAATCAGATATGGGACTGGCGTTATTTGGGGCTATTTGCTCGCTATTAGTACTTTCAAAAGTACACGACAAACAGCTAAAAAACGTTAAAGATTATTTATAGGCTATAGGAACGTTCTATAGAAATGTTTATAAAAACATTGATAAAAAAGACTACTAACGTATGACAGCAAAAATTAGTAACTACTCAATCAGCACAGATAAAAGCAAACTTAACTTTAATGTTATTTATAACTTTATTGCTAACAGCTATTGGGCCAAAGGCATCCCTAAAAGCGTGATGCAATCGGCTATTGATAACTCAATGTGCTTTGGTGTTTACAGCGCTCATAACGAACAAGTTGGCTTTGCTAGGGTAGTGACCGATAAAGCAACCTTTGCCTATTTAGCCGATGTATTTATTGCCCCGCACTTGCAAGGAAATGGGCTGAGTAAGTTACTCATTAAAACGATAGTAGAGCACCCTGAGCTACAAGGGCTCAGGCGCTTTTTATTAGCGACTTCTGATGCCCACGGGCTTTATGCGCAATACGGGTTTAAACCGATAGACAACCCAGCACTGCTAATGCAAATAAATCCTGAGAATGTGTATGGTGATAGTAAGTAGAGAGTACTTTCTAAAGTGGGGTTATTTTTTTTATGATTCACTATATAGCTAATTAGTAAGCTGTTTTTTGATGTTATAAACTTTTTGGCGGTAGATATTAATACTCTTTTAAATACGATATTTTTTCTTCATTGATAGAGCATAAGAAAGTACAAATAGAGCCACCCACCAAGCAGCAAATACCCACAATCCAGGCTTAAGTTCACACCATTCTTTAATGTTAATAACACCATATATAAACAAACCTAGAGAGATGAGTGGTAAAATAAATAAGGAGTAAAAAAGATATTTAATAAAGTTTGATAGAAGTTTTTGATACAGTTTATGCTCATTATCAGAGCGAAACTCGATCATTAAAAAAATACATTGTGAAGATATAAGCAAAAGTATTACTTGTAATAAACACCAGCCTAAAGCCGCCAAAATTGCGATCCATTGCATTGTCATTTTCGTTTTCCTTACCTTTTTACTTTAACAGATTGCTATAAAGCTATTGGTATATTTTACCTTTGTGTTTTAACCAACCACCAACATGATATCCGTTGGGATCTTTATGAGTCCAGTGTACTACGGCCACCTTTTTATTCCACTCATACTCTCTATAAAATTGAACATTATCACTTTTCGAAATCAATTTAATTTTTGGGGCTAGGTCAATGTTATGTGCGATTAAAATAGTAATGCTGAACTTAATTTAAGAATAAACTTTTGATGACGCCAGCCTTTATTATCGACGTTTAATATAGGAATCTTTTCGTCAACGACTGAGCATTAACGGATGAATATCAAGCGTCTTAGCAACCTCCTTTATCAAGACATCGTCTCGTAAGCTTAGTTCGACTGCTTTGATTTTGAAATTAACTGGGTAAAACCGTGTCTTTCTAGCTTGAGTATATCTAGGCATTTTAGTCTCCTCATAGTGATGAGGAGGTGTCCACTAAAACGGGTGAGGAGCACAGTCCTTTTGAGTGACTTGTTATACGTTTTTGCTGCACTCTTTCAGTAACCGTCCCTTTGCAACTGATTCATTTTTTAAAAAGTTAACCATGAAATGATAATCAGGGTGTGTTTTTAAACTACGACTAACAAAATAAACGTTAGTTGTATTAATAGAGAATGTTTCACTAATATCCGCCCCTGGATTGTTGCCTGCTAACAAGCTAAATTTGAGTCCAGGAATATTAAACACTATATGTTGGTAGCCATCATGGTTTTTAACTGTTGGAAAACCCATTGTTGGTTTATCTACTATTTGATTATCAACATATACAGCTAGGTATGTATTTGCAGGAAATTCAGTATTTCCTAATAGGTAATCTGAAAAAGCAACCATGCTTTCTTCACGAATTGAATTCTTTGTATCAGGAATACCGTACCCGCTCCAATCTGTTACGGACAATCTCCAAGCAATGCTTACAGCAAAGTACATGAAATTAAGTGCTATTTTATCGTTGGAAGGAAAATACCATCTTTCATCTTGTACATGAGACAACGCTTTAAATTTTTTTATCTTTGTAGCTAGTTTAAAACCGTTAGGTCGAGCCATAAAAGAAATTACTTTTTCTTCCCCATTTTTGGAGAATTTCAATTCACAACTTTCACAAAGTAAATGTTTTTTAGCTTGCTTGTCTGTATAGGCTGCTGATTTATCTGAGCCATTAATCAAAACAATGTTTTGTCCGTGTTCAGGGAAACCTTTACTAATTGATCGGTAAATAGCTTTAGGCATAAAGTGACTATCTTTAAGCTTCGCTGATTTTCTACACAATGCACAGAGTCCGTTCACCAAACCTCCTTAAACGTATAACGCCCACAATAACAGGCTAAAAGTGGTTGGCTAAAATTTAGGAACGAAGTGACTAAAGCCAACCAGTTTTAGTCCTTGTTGATTTGCCTTGTTATATGTTTATTTGCTGGAGTAGTGCTCAATAGAGTTCCTAAGCATATCCTCATACATTTCAATATACTCTGTAATATTAGCTTCGAGGTTGTTTGGGGATGATTTATCAAGAATGTTTTGAGCATTGTAGCAAGCGGTAGCAAATAGCATTGAAGAGCTTGCTTGAGACATTGAAGTCTCAGTCTCAACTTCAATCGCTTTTTCTAAATACCGGCCGACTACTTCTTCAAATTTTTCATCCATACTCTGAACATTCCCTAAACATATAATAGCTTTATCAGAGGACACTTTCCTCTTTTATGAGCAAAGTATGTCCTCTTAATTATTTTTAATATTAATAACAAATCCTGTAACACATTGCGAGTATTAAACTTTGAGTCGGGCTGTTCTTTTAATAATATGCAGAAAAGAGGAAAACGTCCTCGTTTTTTGACTTAGGAGGAAAAACGCCAGCGCGGTACATAAATTCAGCAATTAAGTATTTAAAATGAAAACCAAATCCGATTTTAAATCATTTAATAGTCACTAAAAAACGCCAGCGATGACGTAAGTAAACGCTTTAAGCACACTTGTTTGTGTAAACATATTATAGAAGGGGGTTTAGGGATGGTGGAAGCTGTAAAGCGAGGTCATGAATTATTTACTAAACGCGTCTTCCTTCTTTTAAAACAGGGTAGACGCGTTTAAGTATCTTATACCAGTCGACTTAAATATTTAGCCTTTCTAGCGTGCTAAATAAAGCGTTAACGGCGTTATAAACTTCTCATGTAGAACAACTACATGTCGAAATTTATGCCTTGTTATCACTCTATTTACCCGTCGCTATAAATGTCTAATAACTTAACACGATTGGTATTATTTAGCTTTTTTTGCCTCTAGAGTTTCTATTTCACTCCAGATTTTTTCGGCTTCGGCGCTTAACATTGCGAAGCTTTTAATGTCGCCTTTTCTTTGTGCCTGCATGCCTTGCTCTAGTTTTACGTCGTATTCTTTACGCAGTTTTTTTACGGGATCAGGCTTTAAAAATGAAAACATTAGTATTCTCTTAATTTATTAAATTATATGTATTTAGTGTACGCATTAATTGGCTTAATAGTTCTTTGTTTGGTGAAAATGTTTACTTTGCGCTTTAAAAGCGCAAAGTAAACGCAGTGTAATTTTGCGTGCCAGTGCTAGTGCTTACGTTTCTGGCTCTAGGCGTTTAATACCTTGGCCATCAATACCTAAATAAATAAAACCATCACTGCCTTGGGCTAAGCTGCGTACTCTGCCTATTCCATCGAGTATTTTATATTGCTTAACAACCTTACCCTTTGAGATTTCCAATGCGCTAATAAATGCAAATTTCATTGATGCTAATAATAGCTTACCTTTAAGCTTTGGGTATTTATCACTCGTTACATACAACATATCGGAAGGGGCAATTGAAGGGGTCCAGTGTAATACGGGCGATTGCATGCCGTCTTTTTCATTAAGGTCTGTAAACTTGGTACCGCTGTAGTTAACGCCATAACTTACTAAAGGCCATCCGTAGTTAGCGCCTTTTTTTATTATATTAAGCTCATCGCCGCCGCGTGGCCCGTGTTCGTGAGACCATAAAATATTATTTTGATTATCAAACCACATGCCTTGTGGATTACGGTGTCCATAAGACCATACCGCATGTTTTGCATTTTTTTGTTTAACAAACGGATTATCACTTGGGATATTACCATTTTCGTGTAAGCGATAAATTTTACCGCCGTCCCGCGTGAGATCTTGCGGGTTTATGTCGCGCGAGCCGCGATCGCCAATTGAAAAATAAACATAACCTTCATCATCAAACACAATACGACTGCCATAGTGCTGGCCTTTGGTACTATTATGCTCGCCTTTGTACAGCAATTGCTGATCAGACAACTGCGTATGATCGTCACTTAGCTTAGCGCGCATTAAGGCGGTGTTACTGCCGCTTCCTTTGCCCTCACTACTTGAGTAACTAAAGTATAGCCATTGGTTTTGCTTACTATCGGTGTGTAGTGATAAATCAAGCAATCCACCTTGGCCATTAGCGTCAATGTCGGGCAGCCCAGAGACTTTAGTTAACGTAGTGGTATTTTTAGGTAATAAAAATAACGTCCCACTGCGCTCAGATATTAATAAATCACCATTAGCTAAAGGCTCAATAGCCCAAGGTATAACCACACCTTCTGCCGCTGTTATTGCGTTAACGCTAAGCGCTAAAGTATCGAGTTCTTTATAGTTTTTTACGTAATCGCTTTTTGCATGCGCGGGTGCGTTAGTAGCAAATATAGCAATGGCTAGGCCTGCACTTATTAGTTTAGGGAGTGTGTTATGTGACATTAAATTTATCATTATGGCTTCCAAAATTAATCTAACCTTACACAACCTTATCATGGCATAAATAAATTTGTTAAGTGTTGAGTTGAATGAAAAATACACACTTCTATTTATAAAATTACCTCTTCACAGGAAATTGTTTTAGCAATTAGCGCTAATAAAAAAATTGAATAATTACTCTATTGGGGTTGAAAACTTAAAATTTGAGCGTACACTTGTGCGCTGAAGTTTTGGGCGTACACGTGTAAGTTCAAAATAATTAAGATTTGATAGAGATTTAACCATGATGACTCAAGTACTAAACCAATTTTCAAAATGGTTTTTACACCATCAAAGTTTTGCAGGCTACATAGAGCCAATAATGCAGGTGTTTAAACCTGCATGGCGTGCAGGGCAGTTTAGAGCGCAAGTAGTTAGTACAGCTGTACTTGATGGCGGTTTTTTAAGTGTACAACTTAAGCCAAGCAAACAATGGCAGGCGCATACGTCAGGGCAGCATATAAGTTTAACGCTTGAAATTAATGGGCGATTATTAACACGCGTTTTTACCGTGGCCTCAAGCGCTCAGCAATTTAAAAATACAGGTTTGGTGCGCTTACTAATCAGAACAAATGCGCAAGGGCGCTTTACAGGTTTACTCAGTAGCGCATTAAAAGCGGGTTTGTGGTGCAATATTTCTGCGCCAAGCGGCGACTTTGTGTTTAAAAACACACACACGCCAGCCACTTTTATTGCAGGCGGCTCGGGTATAACACCTATGCTGGCTATGCTTGATGATTACTTAAGCCAAACTACGCAAAAAGTGTCGTTAGTGTATTACGCAAAAGCCACTGAGCATCAATGTGTTGATGAGCTAAGTGAGTTGGCAGCGCAATTTGAGCATTTTTCGTTTTTATTATTAACGCGTGAGCAATCAAGCGATATAACCAGCAATATTAAGCCGTGGGGAAACCCAGATATTTACTGCTGTGGTCCTGCGCCATTTATGCAAACGGTGAGCGATTTTGCTAAAACGCATAAGCTAAATTACTACCAAGAAGCCTTTGGTTTGGCGCTGCCTAGCTTAAACGGCGACAGCCAATTTAATGTAAAAATTAACGCCAGTGCCCATGTTGTATCGGGCAACGATGTTTTACTGACTCAGTTTGAAGAAAAAAAGCTCCCCGTTAAACGCGGTTGCGGTATTGGTATTTGCCATCAATGCCAATGTATTAAAAAGTCAGGCGTGGTACGTAATTTAAAAACAGGTGAATTGAGTGACAACGGCGAGCAATTAATACAACTTTGCGTAAGCCAACCTGTTAGTGATTTGGAGTTACAATTATGAAAAACATTAACTATGACATGCTCGCAAGCGAGCTAGATGCCATTAAAATGGACACCCTTGGCAAAGTTGGCCAACAAGATGCTGACTATATTCGCTCTGTTGTGCGCAAACAGCGAGTGTGTGAATGGAGCGGGCGAATTTTGCTTATGCTTGGTTTTATTCAGCCACTATTGTGGGTTGCAGGCGTGCTGCTATTAGCGCTTGCTAAAATTTTAGACAATATGGAAATTGGCCACAATGTAATGCATGGTCAATACGATTGGATGAACGACAAGCAACTTAACTCACAACATTATGAGTGGGACATAGCGTGCGATGGACAAAGTTGGCACCGCGTTCATAACTTTGAACACCATACGTATACTAATATTATTGGTAAAGACAGAGACTTTGGTTATGGCTTGTTGCGTTTAAGCGATGATTTTAAATGGCGCTTTAAAAATGTATGGCAGTTTTTTACGTATATTAATTTAAGTGTGTTATTCCAGTGGGGCGTGTCGTATCACGAGTTAGCTGCAGAGCGTGTTTTTATCGGTAAAAAGAAAGAAAACCGTGAAGGGCTTGTATCGCACTCTACATTAAAGCAACGCTTTTTTAGTAAAGGCGCTCGCCAGTTAATTAAAGATTATGCGATATTTCCGTTACTTGCAGGCCCTTTATTTTTATGGGTATTGGCGGGTAATTTAGTAGCAAACTTAATCCGTAATTTATGGACATCAACCATAATATTTTGTGGTCACTTTACTGAAGAAACGCAAACTTTTAAACAAGAAGACTGCGTAAACGAAACGCAAGGACAGTGGTATTATCGCCAAGTACTGGGCTCGTCAAATATTAAAGGGTCGCATTGGTTTCATGTTTTAACGGGGCATTTGAGCTGCCAAATAGAGCATCACTTATTTCCTGATATGCCGTCTTCGCGCTATCAAGAAGTTGCACCTCAAGTACAAGCCGTTTTGAAAAAACACGGTATTGATTACCATACAGGTAGCTTTTTTAAACAGTATACCTCGGTGTTAAAACGTATTATTAGATATTCGTTCAAGTAAATTATTTACCTTTAAGAATCGGCTAGTGCAACTGTATTAGCCGATTTTTTTGTTTATAGCACCCAAAGCGGTTGATTAGTAAACAGCACTTGCAAAAAATTCTCATAGTTAATTAAAAAAGCCTTACTTTAGCTATGGTTAAATAGCGTGTGATTGTCATACAATGGAGGGAAATAGACCACACAAGAGAGATTAAAATGGCCGCATTTGGTACCGTGTTTATGCCGCAGATGATTCAAGCTCGTTTTTCTGATAATAAATGGAGCGAAAGCTCAATTGTCCCTTCCGATAAACTTGAACTTCATGCTGGTGCGCACGTTCTTCATTATTCAAGTACATGTTTTGAAGGCTTAAAAGCCTTTCGCCATGAAGATGGTTCTGTTTATCTTTTTAGAATGGATGCAAATATTGCACGCATGCAACAAAGCTCAGCGCTATTAAGCTTACCGAGTTTTGACAGCGATATGCTAAAAGCGATGATTATCGATATTATGCGCGAATACGCAGATGAAACGCCATTACCGCCGGGCTCTATGTATATTCGTCCAACGCACATTGGAACTGAGGCTGCAATTGGTAAAGCGGCAGCGCCATCAATGAGCTCGCTTTTATACACGTTACTATCGCCAGTAGGTGATTACTTTGCCGGTGGTGCAACTGCACTGCGTGTACTGCTTGAAGAAGATGGCATGCGCTGCGCTCCGCACATGGGTATGGTAAAAAGTGGTGGTAACTACGCCAGTGCACTAGCTCCTATTAGTGCTGCACGAACTAAGTATCAAGCAGATCAAATTTTATTTTGCCCAGGTGGCGACGTACAAGAAACCGGTGCTGCTAACTTTATACTTATTGATGGCAACGAAATTATTACTAAAGCGCTCGATAGCACGTTTTTACATGGTGTAACGCGTAATAGTATTTTAACCATAGCCAAAGATTTAGGTATGACGGTAAGCGAGCGTAACTTTAGCGTTACTGAGCTATTAGAGCGTGCTGCTAAACCAGGTACTGAAGCGGCGCTTTCGGGCACTGCAGCTGTACTAACTGCTGTGGGTACATTTATTCATAACGATAAAGAGTACAAAGTAGGTACTGGCGAGCCAGGCCCAACGACTGCACGCCTTCGCCAAGCATTGAACGATATTCAATGGGGTAAAAGTGAAGACAAGCACGGCTGGTTAACTAAAATCTAATTATAGATTTATCAGCAACTCGCATTAAAAAGCCACCTAATCGGCTGTCTCTTGATCACAAGTCTGACTCAAGAGATTTTGCTAAATCGTAGCCTTCCAGGATGGCTTGTAACTTAAGCCATCCTTGCCATAACACTTTCACAGATGCACGCCCTGTGCGCTTGGTA
>NZ_JACJEC010000022.1:0-58914 GCF_014163875.1 Pseudoalteromonas sp. SR43-3
GCTCCAAATATGTCATGGGCGTATCAGGAACTGGCAAAGTTAGGAGGCTGGAAAGATACCAAGCGCACAGGGCGTGCATCTGTGAAAGTGTTATGGCAAGGATGGCTTAAGTTACAAGCCATCCTTGAAGGCTACGATTTAGCAAAATCTCTTGAGTCAGACTTGTGATCAAGAGACAGCTTTACAGTGCCTTATTTTATTTTTTAGTAAAAAAGTATTAGCTTAATTATTCATCATCTTCAACAAGCGTCATTAGCGAGGTATTACCGCCTGATGCTGTTGTATCAATACTAATTGTTTTTTCAGTAATTAAGCGCTTGATTAATGTATCGTAATACTCAGAGCTAATTACCGGTAAAATTGCGCCTTTACGCTGTGCAAGCTGTTGGCTAAAGTAGCCTAAACGAGACGAGCGAGCAGCAACTACCGCACCAGCTAAATGAGGGTGAGCCAAGATAGCTTGTAACTGATTAGGTTTAGCTACTTGGAAAACACCTTCAGCAACACCTGTAGAGATAAATTTATCTTTAAAGGCAACAGCTTCATCGTAAAACAGCTCAGACGCTACAGTAATTACCGTATTACCTGCGGCAATAGCGGTAATGATAGACAATGCCCAGAAGTTAAATGATGTGCTCTTATCTGCATAACACACTACACAACCACGCGCTTCTAGATGAAGTGTATTAGACTCACCCGTTGGCCCTGGCAGGGTAGTAAATTTACGCATGTGCTTTTCAAGGCGGTTAAGCTGTGCACGAGCTTCTGATAATGTTAATGCTAAATCGTCTGCTAAATCGTCGATAATTTCTACCGTCGCGATTTTAGCAAGCAACTGACGCACAGCCGAAACACGGTCGTTTAGTGGTGTTGCACGCCAGATTTTTTCATCGCGCATTGAGTTAGCCATTAGCTTTTTAACTTGCTCATTTGCACCGCTGTAGTGGTGTAAATCAAGCTCATCTGGCGTCAGGTTTGTCATTTGCACGTTATCTGGTGATGCCTTTTCTTTTACTAAACGTTGAAGGTAGTTAGGGCCACCGGCTTTAGGGCCAGTACCTGATAAACCACGGCCACCAAATGGTTGCACACCAACAATAGCACCAATCATGTTTCGGTTAATGTAAACATTACCCGCACGTGACATTTTAGCAAGGTACTCACAGCGCTCTTCAATACGTGAATGTACACCCATCGTTAAGCCATAACCTGTGTTGTTAATTTGATCCATCACATCATCAAGTTCGCTCGATTTAAAGCGAACAATATGAACACATGGGCCAAATACTTCACGCTTAAGTACTGATAAGTCTTTGATTTCGTATAAACGAGGAGCAAAAAAGTATGCGCCATTTTGCGTGTTATCCGGAATTTTACACTCGTAATGAAGTATAGAATTACCTTTTAAGTACTCAACGTGCTCATTTAAGTTTTTAAGTGCTTTTTCATCAATTACAGGACCAACATCAGTTGATAGTAACGATGGATCGCCAATGTGTAACTCAGCTAGCGCACCTTTAAGCATTTCGATAATGCCATCTGCTACGTCATCTTGAATGAATAAAACACGAAGAGCAGAACAACGTTGCCCAGCACTTTGAAAACCAGAACTGATCACATCGTCAACTACTTGCTCAGGAAGCGCCGTTGAGTCAACAATCATACAGTTTTGGCCACCTGTTTCTGCAATTAACGGTACTTGAATATCGTTACGTGCAGCAAGTGTTTGAGAAATTAATGTGCCTGTTTCAGTAGAGCCTGTAAACATAACCGCTTGAATGCGTTCATCAGGAACAATTGTTTTGCCTACTTCAGAACCACGAGCAATAACCGGTTGAACAACATGCTCAGGTAAACCAACAGACAACATTAGTTCAATAGCACGAAGGGCGATTAAACTTGTTTGCTCAGCAGGCTTTGCAATTACAGTGTTACCTGTAACAATCGCAGCGGCAACTTGGCCTAAGAATATTGCAAGCGGGAAGTTCCACGGGCTAATACATAAAATAACGCCACGGGCTTCAAAACGCTCATCTTGCGATAGCTCCTCAGCGCGCGCCGCGTAGTAACGGCAAAAATCAACCGCTTCACGTACTTCATCAATACCATCTTGCGCTACTTTACCTGCTTCTTTAATACAGATAGCAACAAGTTCGTCGTGATGACGCTCTAAGATATCAGCAACTCGACGCAGTAAGTTAGCTCGCTCTCTTACTGGTGTTTGTGACCATGACTCAAGTGCAGCTTCAGCGTTAGCCAGTAATACTTTCATCTCTTCGCCAGTTTGCAATTTAACGTGGCCAATGATTTCTTTGTGATTTGCTGGGTTTTTAACAGCTAATGAGCCTTCAGGTACTTGGCTTTGCTCAATTAAGTGCTCGTTAAACCATGTTTCAAGATTCTCTTTGAAAGGGGTAATAACGTTAATGTCGGTTAAATCCATGCCTTTAGAGTTAGCACGTTCTTCACCGTATAAATCAATTGGCATTTTGATTTGCGTATTGTACTTGTTACGCAAGCCTTGCAATGTTTCTACAGGGTCTGGTAGTAGTGATTCAACAGGTTTTGTTGTATCAACAATTGCGTTTACAAATGATGAGTTAGCACCATTTTCTAACAAACGACGAACGAGGTACGCAAGGAGGTCTTCGTGTTGACCAACTGGGGCATATACGCGGCATTGAATTTTTTCTTCGTTAACGATTTGGTCGAATAATGACTCACCCATACCGTGCAAACGTTGAAATTCAAAACCAGTGTTGTCGCCTTTGGCTACTTCTAAAATAGTCGCGGCAGTGTAAGCGTTATGTGTAGCAAATTGCGGATAAAGCACATCGCGCGCTTCAAGCATTTTAATAGCACACGCTTTGTAAGAAACGTCTGTTGTTGCTTTACGGGTAAATACTGGGTAGTGATCTAAACCATCTTGCTGTGTGGTTTTGATTTCAGTATCCCAGTATGCGCCTTTAACTAGACGTACCATCATCTTGCGACCAACGCGGGTTGCAAGGTCAGTAAGCCATTCAATTACAAAAATAGCACGTTTTTGATACGCTTGAACTGCTAAGCCAAATCCTTGCCAATCACCAAGATCTTCATCACTGAATACCGCTTCAATTACATCTAATGAAATATCTAAACGGTCTGCTTCTTCTGCATCAACGGTAAAGCCGATATCGTATTTTTTAGCGGCAAGAGCAAGTTCTTTTAACTTAGGGACTATTTCTTCCATCACACGGTCTTTATGAGTGAACTCATAGCGCGGATGAATAGCAGAAAGCTTAACTGAAATACCAGGGCTCTTAATTGGACCACGACCATTAGCCGCTTTACCAATTGAGTGTATAGCATTCATGTAGCTGTCAAAGTAACGCTTCGCATCTTTCATTGTGCGCGCGCCTTCGCCTAGCATATCGTAAGAATACACATAACCTTTTTGCTCTGTTTCGGCAGCACGTTCAATTGCTTCGTCAATGGTACGACCCATTACGAATTGCTTGCCCATAATTTTCATAGCAAAGTTTACAGACTTACGAATAACTGGCTCACCTAAACGACCAATGGTCTTTTTAAGCATGCCGAACTGTTGTTCTTTAGTTTTGTCTGTGTAGTTAACCATTTTACCGGTAACTAATAATCCCCAAGAAGATGCGTTTACAAATAAAGAATCGCTGCTTCCTAGATGAGAGCTCCAATCACCTTTGGCTAACTTGTCACGAATAAGTACATCTTGAGTTGCTTTATCTGGTACGCGAAGCAGTGCTTCGGCCAAACACATTAATACAACGCCTTCTTCACTAGAGAGTGAAAATTCATTTAAAAGCGCATCAACACCGCCTTGCCCATCTTGCTCTTTACGAATGTTCAAAACAATCTGGCGGGCTCTTTCCCAGGCACGACTTCGTGCTTTTACGCCTACTTCTGCAAGCGGTAAAATATGATCAATAACTGCATTTTCATCTATGCGGTAGAAGTCACGGATTCTTTGTCTGATAGGACAAGTAGTAGTTAAATCGCCGTTGAATAACATAAGCAACCCTCAGGATGTTAAGAATTAAAGTAAAATTAATTACCAATAAATTACCAGTGATATTGTGAGTGCATTCTAATTAAAATTCAGCAGAATATGCTGGTTAAATTTCGCGATTTACGATAATTTACAGGGTATAAATTTAACTTATCCGCATAAAATTCTGTTATGACAATTCCAAATAGATTACGCATGCTAGATCGCATTGATTTAGCCATACTAGACGTTCTTCAAAAGAACGGCAGAATTTCTAATGTTAACCTCGCAAAACAGGTTAATTTGAGTGCCAGCCCGTGCCTAGATCGGGTTAAACGATTAGAGCAAGAAGGGTATATTGAAGGCTATTATGCCAAGCTTAGCGAAGCTAAACTTAATCAGAGCTTAGTAGCGCATGTTCAAGTATCGCTTGTTGCTTCAAATACAGCTGTATTTAAAGTATTTAGAGAGCACATATTAAGGATAGAACAAGTAGTCGAATGTGACATGGTTGCTGGTGGTTATGATTACTTATTAAAAATTCGCGTTTCTAATATGGAAGAATATAGACAAGTTCTTGGCGACTTAGTAGATATTCCCGGCGTGGGTACTCATCATACTTATATGGTGATCGAAAAGATTAAAAAGGATGAAGGATTGTTAATCGATATTTAAGCTTTTCTCAAGTAATAAAAAAACCGCAATTGCGGTTTTTTTATTTTAGTAGATAAATGCTATACCAAATAGTTAGTACATCACCTTATACATAATTTATTACGACCTTCCGACTTCGCTCTGTATAAGGCAGTATCCGCCGCGCATATTAATGCCTCAGATGTTCTGTATTGATTATTGTATTCACACGCTAAACCCTGACTTACACTTATTTTTACATTCGCTGGTAAACCGAGATCTCTAAAATTAATGTTGAGTATTTTTTCTTGAATACGCTTAGCAATCATTTGTGCATTTGAAATGTGCGAACGAGGCAGCACAACAGCAAACTCCTCACCACCATAGCGTGCTACTAAACTGTCTTTAGATGGTAAGCACTCTTCAATTGTACGAGCGACTTTTTGAAGGCACTTATCACCTTTTACATGGCCAAAGTTATCGTTAAATAATTTAAAGTAATCAATATCAATAAGTATAAAGCTAAGAGGCTGCTTGTTAACTATGCACTCTTGCCAATTTTTAATGATGGTTTTTTCTAAAGTACAGCGATTAGCAATACCAGTGAGATGATCAAGTCTGGCTACGTTTTCCAGTACTTTGTATTTTTTAACGTGCTTTGAAATATCATGCATTATACAAATAAAAAGTGGGGTACTTGCGACTACCGATTCGGGTAAACATGATATAGATAACTCAACATCTAAACAGTTACCATTGTTTTTTCTTATTTTAACTTCTTTCGGACCATGATTGAGTGGTGTTTGATAGTTGTTTTTCCAACTTTCAAACATGTATTTATAGTCATCGCGATACTGTTCTTGTAAACAATCTTGCCATTTTTTACCTATTAATGAATCAGACGTTACATTGAAAAAACGTGCTGCTACGGGATTTACTGATTCAAACACCCCATCTGCATTAACAATAAAAATAGCATCGGCCATGACATTAGTGACATTAATAATTGCGCTTATTTTTTCATTGTTAACGGTATTAGAAATGCTGCTGATTAATGCAGATACAGCGCTGTCGGTGTTGTTTGCTTTGCTATTTTCATTATTGTTAGACATGGTGTTGCTCATTTTTATTGTTAATGAAACTTTATGTCTAGCAGTTTATTCAATTTATCGTTTTTAAACCTTTCGGTAACCTTCTGATTTAAGTTGTTGTTATTTAAGTTTATTTAAGGGGCGTTTTTAAATAAATTACACCGCAATTAATATGCCTGTGCAATTTAAAAATAAGCATTACTAATTAGAGTTCTTTTTCATTCTTAACTTGAGGATCAGCGCTTTCATATTTATTGCCATTACACTCAACGTTAAAGATTAAGCATACAGAGCCATTATTTTCATCTGTGTCGGTAATGATAATTGTGTGGCCGTTGTCACTTACTTTATAGCTGAAGTCTTGGGCGCATGGTTTTTGTGTGTCGATATTGGTGATAGTAGCGCCAGTAAATACGAAACCATTTTGAATTGTGGCATCGTCTAAATTGTAGTTGCCAGCGGTTTCAGTTCTTACAACACCACCGCCAGTAGCGGGTTCGCCATTTTTTGTATAGCTAAAAATAGCTTCACCGTTGTTAAGTTTAATATTTACTTGAAAGTCGACATTTTCTAGGGTGTTATTCATATCATTTCCTTTATGAGTAATTATAGTTGGAAGTTCGTAATGCCTAATTTAACTAGGCTTGTTTTTATTTCTGATATCTCGTCTTCTCTGTTTAAACAGGTATAAGCTTGTACTAGTGGGTATGTTATTTTTACGCTCTGACTTATTTTTGCAGCTTCAGAAATTGCTTTGATAGCACTTAAGCAAAATTGCTCTCGCTGTTTATTAGTTGTAGCTAAGTTTGCTTTGATTAAGTTTATTCTTGTATATACTAAGTAATCACCAGTTTTAGTTAGGCTGGCTAATTGATGTTTGTAGTTTTCATTATTCTCAAGCTCAGTTAATAACTCCTGCGCTTTGAGTGGTGATTGTCTATTTATAAAATATTGAATCAGTGTAATTTGTGTATTAATAGTGCTGGTATTTTTAAAATTTTGAGATTTTAAAAAATTAATTATTTTTTCAATTGTTGAGTCAGTAGCTTCATCAGTAGATAGCATTAGTGAATGTGCTAAAGAGCGATAATACATAAGCTGAAATTTATTGTTTTTTGGATCTTGTACTAAAGCTTCATTTATAACTTGATTAGCCAAGCTGGCTTTTTTATGGGCCATCCGTTTATCACTCAAATAGCTCAGTAAATAACTTTGTTGCATATATAGGTTTGCTGACGTGTAAAAAAGGCTTGCATCACTAGGGTAGTCAGCAATCAATTTTGTGATTACGTCAACTGCACCTTCCAATATATTAACTGCTTCATTAAAGTTACTTAGCTTCTCTTCTGTTTTTGCAAGCCAACTAATCGTATCGGATTTATCTCGAAGTAAATCTTTGTTATTAGGTTTCAGTTTAAGCGCTTTATTTTTAAGTAAAAGTGACTCTGCAAAGTTCTTTTTTGCAGCGCTGTAGTTGGATTTTTCTATGTATAAAGAACCTAAAGAATTAGATGAATACGATAATTCCATAATGGAGTTAAAATCATTGGCTGCCAGCGCATACATTTTTTTACTGTAAGCGTGGTATTTTTTAAACATTTGCTCAGTAGCTTGATGATCATTTTGATCATAAGCTAATTGACCAAGCCAAAAGGCATTGGCACCTGCAAGCGTTAGTAGCTCTAAGTTATTAGGCTGTATTTTTAATAATGCCTCAAGGCGGGTGCGGGCGTTTTCAAAGGCGGTAAAGGCTTCATCGGTTTTACCTCGGGAATAAGCTACTTCACCCATTGCTTCGAGGGTTTGTGCGTACTGAAAACGGTTGTTAAATTGTGCTTTATTATCGCTAAAGCTAAAAAGTGAACTTGAATCGTCAGTTTGATTAGTAAAATACTCAAGTGCTTTATTACTAATACCATCAAGTAAGTCCATACGTTCAACGCTACGTAATTTATCGGCAAAGTCGCCGACCATAAACCCTAGTAAGCTTTCGGCCTCAAGCTGCTTTTTTTGCGCATGCTGTTGGGCTTTAAAACTAGTGAAGCTCATCAATAACGCGGTAAATGTAAGTAAGCACAATAAAGCAACGGTCACTCGTTTTGCTCTTATTTTTGTTTTTATTTTTTTTACAGAGCTTTTGATAAGAGCATGCTCGTTATCATCTAATTTAAACAGTTTGTCGTTAAGTAATAGCTGCGCTTCTTGTAGTGGTTTACCTGGCGCTAGGAGGTAAGCACTACTTTTACCTTCATCTACCCAATTTTGTGTTTGATGTTGTAAACGACTTTTTATTGCTAAGGCATCTTTATGGTCATTAATCCATTGTTTTGCGCGCGGCCATTGACGCAATAATGCCTCGTGAGCAAGGCTAAAACAGGCTTCTTGGTTTTGTAAATGCGATACAAATAAACGGCTATCGACCATGGCTTGCACAAGCTCTTTTTGGCTTGTGTTGGTTAATGTTTGCCAGCGGGCAGCGCGGCTCGTAATGGTTTTACCATCTGGGTTTAAAGTGATCAGTTGTGATAATACGCTTTTTAGTTGCTGCTGTTGCTCATTACTAAGGTCAATAAATATATCTTCTGCTTTTTTGCCTATGGCGCCCTCAATACCCCCGAGTTTTTTGTAAACACTGTGCAGTAGCTCGTTATTATCACTGCGCTGTAAGTACAGCTCTTGCAATGTGTATTGCAGCATGGGCAATGCATCGGGGTTATTGGCGGTATCGGCGCACAATATTTCATCCAGTGGTGTTTGAGTTTGTGGGTCATTGGAGAACGTTAAATTAGCGGTTAACGCTGGCAGGCGAATAATTTGTTGGAGTTCTTGGCGGTTTGGCGGTGTTAAATCGTAGTGCGCGCCATGAGCTTTGCCTGCCATTAAACTTGGTTGTTCAACCACTAAAGGATAAAAGTCGTTACGACACGCACTAAATACAATCACAGCTTTAGAGATTGCTAAGCGTTCAATAACCGATAAAAAATGGCTGCGTGTTTCGCTACTAAATATAGGAGAAGAAAGCAGTACTTCTAAGCGGTCAATAAATAAAAATAACTGGGGTGTTTTAAGTTGTGTAGAGGCTTTACTAAGTGCAGCTTGTATGGCGTTAATTACGCCATCTATTGCCAATTCTAGTTGCTCTGCAAGTGTTTGCGCGCTTAATCCTTCAAACACAGGCTGGGCGTTTATATCCCAATCAAGCAGTACGGAAGCTAAATCTAGAAAAAGTCTATTTTTATGAACATCTGCAAAGTCGAGTTGACTATAAGAAACAACTCCAATGCCATTATAGCCTCGCTCATCAAGTAACTTAGGCAATATACCCGCATTAACAAGTGATGATTTACCCGTGCCACTAGGACCGAGTATTAAGCAAAATGCACGACCAAATTTAACTTGGCTCGATATTCTATTGAGTAACGTTTCTATAGATTGATTGCGGCCAAAGAATAGGTGTGTATCGCTTGGGTTGTAGGCGCTTAATCCTAAAAAAGGAGAGCCACCTTGCCATGTGTTTTCAGTTGTTTTTATGTCTTCAGCTAGAGGAAACTCAAGCTTTGCAATAACGCGGTAACCACGCTTTCGAATAGTTTCTATGTAGGTGGGCTCACTTGCTTTATCACCAAGGGCTTTTCGTAACTGCGTAATTATTTTATGCAGCGGGTTATCGCCTATCTCAACATTTTTCCAGCATTGATCTAATAGCTCGTCACTCGTAACAATTTCGCCTTTTTGTAAGCACAGATGGACTAATACATCCATGGCTTTTGGTTCTAACTGTTTAGTTTTTTCTGCACGCTGAAGAGTATTTGACTGGGGATTGACTTGCCAATCACCTAAATAAAAAGGGCTGCGATTCATAATGGCTCATTATTGTTATTATGTAATTAAAGCGAGTGATTTGCCGACTTTTTTAACCAAGCCTTTATATTACAGATAAAATAACAAACAGATAAAGCGTTTTTACGCAGTAAAAGTGGTTTATTGATGTGGGTAATTCAATATTGAGTTACCCACTGAGTTTTATGACTCTATATCGCTTTTATTTATGGTAACTACGCGTTGAGGGAATGGAATTTCAATATCAGCGTTATTAATTGCTTTATAAACACCACCGTTAATAGCCAGTTTGGTTTCGATAATTTTAGTAGTAGGCACCCAATATCGGTAGCTTATTGTAACACCGCTATCGGCGAAGCGTTCAATACCCACTTGTGATAACGGATTTTGTGCGACTAATTCATGTGCTTTAAGTACGTCTTCAATGAGGCTAATCGCGTTATCAGAGCATGCACTATAAGCTATATCTATTTCACCTTTGACCAATGAGTAACTAAATGAGTTATGAAGTATTTCACCCACTATGTGCTTATTTGGAATGGTGATTTCTACTTTTTCTTCATTGATTAAAATAGTGTAGCCAAGCTCAATTGTTTTAACTTGGCCGCTTACATTTTTAACTTCAATAGTATCACCAACAACAAAAGGTCGAGTGGCTATAATAGCAAGGCCTGCACCATAATTAGAAAGCATTCCTTGCAGCGCTAAACCAGCACCTAAAGATGCAGCACCAATGGCTGCTACAAATGGCGTAACGCTGATGCCTATTTTGCCAAGTGCAATAATTATAACCATTACAATTAGCAGTACTTTTACCACGCTACTGACAAAGTTCGTGAGCGTAATATCAACGTTATGACGGGTCATTAACGCGGCTACAAATTTGGCAAGCTTTTGTGCTATCCACAAACCAATGAGGACGATAAAAATAGCGCCAACAATTTGCATACTGTAGGTAACCATATACTCAGTAAGCATGGTGTAATATTTTTCAAACTGTTCGATTTCAGAACTGATCATAAAGCGCTCTATGTTAGGGCTATGTTGTATTTTTCCAACTATAGCAAAATGTTGACTAAAAATGGATATAACAGCGGCACTATAATCGCTGTTAATAAAGCACTTAGTGCCATTGCAACTGATGAGTAAGCGCCTACTTTGGGATGCTCAGCAATAGCAGCAGCGGTCCCAATTGCATGGCAAGCTGTGCCCATGGCAACGCCTTGAGATTCGTGATTAAAAATATTAACGAGTTTAAAAAGCATAAAACCAAATAAAGCCCCAAGTAAACCAATAAAAATAACTAAAGCTGCAGCAAGTGAACTGATTCCACCCAATGAATCAGTGACGATTAAAGATATAGGTGTAGTGACACTGAGTGCGGCAACCGATGCACTTAGCTGCGCAGGTGCGTTAAATAATATGCTTAGCAAAAATGCCACAACGGTTGCGTTAACTATGCCTAAGCTACATGTTGCGACTATGAGTAATAGATTTTTTCGTACGTGTGTAAACTGCTGATATAAAGGAAGCGCTAGAGCCACAATTGCGGGCTCTAATAACCAGCTTAGTAATTTACTGTGCGTGGCAAATTGCGTATAAGGCAAATTTAGATTAACTAGTAATAAAGCGATAATACTAATACTTAAAAATACGGGGTTGGTGAGCGATTTAAATACGCTGTTTTTTATACTTTGGTTTACGGCCCTTAGTGCTAAAAATAATACAATAATAAAAGGAATACTTAGCCACCATAAATTAGGCTGTAGCTCTGAAATAGCGGAAAAAGTAAAATTAGTCATTATTTTCTCTTCCCTTAAAGTACGCAATTACACTGCTAACAAGCAATAAGGTAGTTATAGGGACAAGCACCACAACTGATGCTAAAAATGCCCAGTGCGATTTTATAAGGCCGAGATGCTCAATAAATCCCACGCCAGCTGGAATGAAAAAGATAGGCATAATATTTAAAATAGGGGAGGCGCATGGTTTTACATGTTGCTCTTTTACAATACCCGATAAGAGTAAAACTAATAAAATAACCATAGCGAGTAGCGGTGCAGGAAAGCTTCCACCAATAAAGTGCATAATGAGTTTAGCGCAGGCTAAACATAGTAATATAATAGCGCTACTGAGCAGATATTTCATCAAAGTGGCTCACAGAAAAGATAAGAGCTTAACTTTAACAAATCAAACTCTTTTATGCATTGTGCAATAGTCTACCAATGCTTTGTATTTGCGTAGGTTATATCCGCTTTTCCTTTTGCTTTAGCAATTGCTTTTTTAGTGTTTGGGTTTAGCAGTAAGCGAATTTGGCTGAAAGTTTCTTTAGCGAGTATTTTTCGTTGGTTTGGTTTATAGCTAAGTTGTGTAACACGTTTAATAGCAGCAAGCGTATCGGGTGAGCGCTCAAGTAATGTATTGAGCATGTTTTGCGTGGCTTGTTGAGTATCATCGGTAAGCTGAGTAACTAAACCTAGCTCATTTGCTTGTTGTGCTGTGATTGGGTTTGCGTGGCTGGCAAGCCAAAGTGCTTGGTCACGCTTAACTAAACCGCTCATCATTACATTGGCGCCCATATCGGGGCACAAGCCCCAACGCGCTTCCATAATGGCAAGCTTGGCATCAATATGAACAATCCTGTAATCGGCACCCAGCGCTATTTGTAAACCACCCCCTAAACAGTTGCCATCAATTTGTGCAATAACAGGCACGCTCAGTGACTGCCAGCCTAATACTACTTTTTGCGCTAAGTTTTGATTGCCAGGTAACCATTTAAGCAATAATTTTATAATATTCAATGGTGCCGCCATTACGGCTGATATATCAAGCCCTGCACAAAAATGCTCGCCATCGCCTTTTATTACTACAGCACGAATACTGCGATCTCTTTTTATGTTTTTAATGGCTTTGTTTAGCTCTACAAACATTTCAAAGCTTAATGCGTTTTGTTTTTTTGCTCTGCTAAGCGTGACGGTTGCAATGCCATTTTGTTTTTCTAGTTTTATCATTACACACTCCTCTGACCTGTTAGTTGAGCTTATGTTGTTATAAGAATTAAGTAAAGTGACGGTATTTTTTAAATAAATGGAATTTATTGCTAAAGCTGTAGTCTTAAAGGGTTAGATTTAGATGAGAAAAAGCCAAACAATTAAAACATGAGATAATAAAATTTTTTACGTTGTTATTTTAAGCTTAAATTAAAAAAGTAATCTTGATATTCAATGGGTTAGTTAAATTGTTATTTATTGTTTGAGCTGTATGCTGAATAAAGCATGACTCAGTTACAAAAAAGTCAGTGTTTTACGCTTTTTTTTATCAAAATGATGATGAGATTTGATAATATAGCGCAACTTAAAAGCTTAAGGTTAAGCACATATGTCGGGTCCACGTTTATATACGGTAGAAGAAGCTACTCACCAAGCTTATGATATTTTTTTAGAGCTAGCGCCAAATAACTTGAGTGATAAAGATGTTGAAGACTTTAATGAGTTTAGAGAAGACCTAGGCTTTATCGAAGAAGACGAGCCAGACGATCAGTGGCAAGATTTTGTTGCCCTTGAGATTGAGCCAGAGCACTTTATTCAGGTGCTAGTTGGTTTAGAATTTGAAAATGATGATGTTTTGTTTGCTAAAATTTTGATTAGTCGTGATAAAGATGCTCCGTTTTGTCATATTTTATGGAAAGAGAGTGAATAAGCAATACCGCTTATTTTTATAATTGTGTGCAGAGAGAGTGTTGTGCGTAAGTATTTATTTTTAATTTTTTTAATAATTAGCTGCCCAAGTTGGGCTGTTGATCCATTTGAAGATTTTCATGAATATGGCAAGCTCTCTGATGAAGAAATTCATGAGTTACACAAAGGTGATATGCTTTACGGTGATACTGAATTTGGTTTTATTCTAAGTAAAGGTAACACCAATTCGACCAGTTTTAAGCTCAAAGGTAATTTATACCAAGATTTTGAAAAGTGGCGTAACCAATTTAAAATAGACTCTCTTTATAAGCGTGATGAGAACGATGAAAGCGGTGGCACTGATGTTACTGCTAATCGTATTTTTGTATCAGCGCAAGGTAACTATAAAGTAGGTGTTAAAAACTCCTCATTTTTTATTTACGGTGATTACGAAGAAGATGAGTTTAGTGGACTTGATTTTAAAAGCACGGTGGCGACAGGCTATGGTGCGCGTGTATATCAAGGCTCTAAAAACAAAGTAGATATTGATATAGGACCTGGTTTATACCGTTCAGTCGCCGATGAAGATTCGGATGTGAGCGAAGATGAAATTGATAAAACCGGTTATTTAGTACGTGTTGCAATGCAGTGGGAACGTTTGGTCTCTAAGCGTACTCGTTTTAATCAAGATGTGAGTATAGAGCAGTCGCTTTCAGGTCTTAATTCTCGCTTAAAATCGGAAACCGCACTGATAAGCCAAGTGATTGGCGCGGTATCACTCAAATTTACCTACATGTATCGTTATAATTCAAAACCCGAAGATGATAAACTCAAGTTTGACTCAGAGCTGAGTGCTACATTGGTATACAGCTTTTAAGTATTTATTTAATTTAGAGAATATTATGTATCAGCATAAACAGTATGCGGTGTTTATCTTTTTTGTATTAGCGTGGATTGGCGGTTTTGTGGCGCTTGCGTGGAACTTGTTAGGCGCTGATGGACCTTTAATAATATTTACTGGGATTTTAGTGCTGGTGGGCTTTTTGTTCCATGGCCTAACAGTAAAAGTAGATGATAAAAATATTAGCTGGGCGTTTGGTCCAGGCGTTGCTGGGCAAAGTATTGAGCTTAGCGAAGTAGCAGAAGCAAAAGCAGTTCAAAACTCTTACAGGCACGGTATTGGTATGCGAATTACTCATGATGGTTGGGTATATACAGTATCTGGCTTTAGTGCAATACAGTTAACGCTCAAAGATGGCACCTTGTATAGAGTTGGTACAAACGATCAAAAAGGTTTACTAGCTGCTTTAAAAGAAAAAAACGTATCTATCGCGCTGCCTAGTAAGCCAAAAGCTGAAACGGTTAAGCGTAACAATATGATATAAAAAAAGCGCCTAAGGCGCTTTTTTTATCTGTTTAGCAGTGCATTAGTGGTCGTGGCCACACCCACCTTCGCCATGTACGTGGCCGTGAGTTAATTCATCTTCTGTAGCATCACGTACTTCTAGTATTTCTACATCAAAGTTAAGTGTTATACCTGCAAGTGGGTTATTACCATCTACAATCACTTCTTCATCTTGAATATCGATGATCATTACTGATTGGTCACCATCATCTGTTGATGCACGAAATTGCATGCCAACTTCAATTTCCATACCTTCAAACATTGATTTAGGTACTGCTTGCATTAGGTTTTCGTGGCGCTCGCCGTAACCTTCTTCAGGTTCAACCTTTACGCTAAGCGTGTCGCCTGGTTGCTTGCCCAGCAAAGCATTTTCTAGGCCTGAAATTAAATAGCCTGTGCCAATGATAAAGTGTAGTGGCTCACCACCGAACGAGTTATCAATGCTATTGCCATCATTATCCATTACTGAATAATGCATTTTTACCACTTTGTTTGCCGCAACGATCATAGTCATTCCTATTTATTCATCTTCAAGAGAGTAGGGTAGAGGCAGAATGCTTAGCTCCACCTGAGGTGTGTGTTTTGCACGAAGTACCTGAGTTACATCAGTATCGTTTGGCAACACAACGAGGCCTGTTAATTTATTTGTTTGCTCATCAAAGCTTTGTGCAATAAGTTTACCTGCACGGCGCCAATTTTCGCCTAATTGGGTTTCTAAATCAGGCTCTGAAAGAATCCCTTCGCTTTGCCCTGAAACGATATACATTGCACGTTTATTTTTACCAAGGTACTTCATACGGGCTACTGTTTCTTGACCGGTATAACACCCTTTTTTGAAACTTATACCGCCAATAGCATGTAGGTTTACCATTTGAGGAACGTACTCGCCAATTGCATCTGCACTTAGCTGAGGCTCACCGGCAAGCATCGCTGCTTGTTGCCAAGGGGCTTCGTTATCAAGTGTGGATACGTTATCAGGCATGCTAAATTGGTTATCAACCATTATTAAAACACGGTTATCAGCTAATTTTAGCGCTTTACCATTCGTAAAATCACACGCGCTTGCATCGCCTTCAAAGCTAATATCAAGTTGTGCCAGTACATCAGATAAATCATCACCAATTAAACCAATTAAACGCTTTGAGCATTCAGTAATATCAACTTTTGCAAATACAGCGTATTTTTTAAGTTCAGCTAATGATTTTTCAACTTCAGCTTGGCTACCCGCAAGGTAGTAGCTATCTTGGTAAGAAAATAATTTAAATACACCCCAAAGTTTACCTTTGGCGCTGCAATGGCCAGCCCACAAATAATTACTGCTGGTTAATTTATTTAGATCTTGAGTGATTTGTCCGTGCAAATAAGATAATTTATCAGCACCGCAGAGGCTAATAAGTTGATGAGATAACGGACATGCATAAACGCTCGACATAAAAACCTTCTTTGCAATATAAATGAAGTGACATAATAACGCAGTTGTTACGTATGGTACAGACAAGCGCTTATTGGTGCGGGTTTATTATTTAATGAGAGATTAATAGCTGCTAAATAGGCTTGTGTTTGTTAAACTCGAGTCAATTAAGTATGAGGTTTAAAATGGTTGAAATTCATAGTAAAGCACGTATTCGTTGGGCTTGTCGTCGTGGCATGTTAGAGCTAGATGTTTTGTTTATGCCGTTTGTAGAAGAAGCATACGACTCTTTGAGCGCAGAGCAACAGGCTATCTTTCAGCGTTTGCTAACAGAAGAAGACCCTGACTTATTTGCATGGTTTATGGGTCATGAAGAATGTAAAGACGAGCAGTTAAACGGTATGGTTTCGCTGATCTTAGACCGAGTTCGTGTATAGGTTTACGGTTACAAATAATAAAGCTGACCACAAACCAATTGTGGTCTTTTTTTGTATGCTCAGTTTTATATTATGTTTATTTTTAGATTCACTATTAGCCATGCTTTTTTGTTTAATACTAAATGCACTAGCTGGCTTGATAATGTGGCGCAAAGTATTAGCAATTCACCCAAATGAGGGAATTATAATATTAGAACCAAAGTTATTTAGATTTGAGGGCGAGAGCTTAAAAATTCAGGGTGAAATAAGTAACAAAAGCCGATTTTATGGTAATAATATATGGCTTCATATTAAAGGTTTTAGTAACAACCATTGGCTTATAATTTCAGCCAATGGCGTTAATGAGCAAAGTTATGCGCGTCTAAAACGTGCCACTGTCGGCGTAATTAATTGCGTTTTGGAGTCAAAATAGTCGGCGTTGGATTTTCACTTTGTTCAGGGTAATCAATAGTGTAATGCAAGCCTCTGCTTTCTTTTCGCTCCATAGCACTTCTAATAATTAGCTCTGATACTTGCACTAAATTACGAAGCTCAAGTAAGTTATTACTTACTCTAAAGTTTGCATAGTAATCGTGTATTTCTTGTTGTAGCAACTCAACTCTATGCAGTGCTCGTTCTAAGCGTTTAGTAGAGCGTACAATACCTACATAATCCCACATAAATAAACGTAGTTCATGCCAGTTATGGGTAATAACAATTTCTTCATCTGAGTTACTAACACGGCTCTCATCCCAATGAGGAAGCGCTATCGGCTCTGGTGCATGTTCAATTTTACTTAAAATATCTTTAGCTGCAGCGTGGGCAAATACAATGCACTCTAATAGTGAATTACTTGCCATACGGTTTGCACCATGTAAGCCTGTGTAAGCAACTTCACCTACAGCATATAAGTTATCGAGATCTGTTTTGCCGTTAAAGTCAGTCATTACACCACCACAGGTGTAATGCGCAGCAGGCACAACTGGGATTGCTTCTTTCGTTATATCGAGGCCTACACTTAGGCATTTTGCGTAAATAGTAGGAAAGTGCTCAATAATAAAGTCTTTATCTTTGTGGCTAATATCTAAATAAACACAATTGGCGCCTAAGCGCTTCATT
Organism: Pseudoalteromonas sp. SR43-3; assembly: GCF_014163875.1. Lineage (NCBI taxonomy): Bacteria > Pseudomonadati > Pseudomonadota > Gammaproteobacteria > Alteromonadales > Pseudoalteromonadaceae > Pseudoalteromonas > Pseudoalteromonas sp. SR43-3. The sequence goes on from NZ_JACJEC010000022.1 coordinate 17,599, forward strand.
TCAAAATCGATTGCGCGTGCCACTATATCGCGTGGAGCAAGCTCTTCACGGCTATCAAAGTCTTTCATAAACCGAGTTCCATCAGGGCGCTTTAAATAAGCCCCTTCACCGCGCATGGCTTCGGTAATTAAAAAGTTTTGTAGCTCTGGATGATAAAGACTTGTTGGATGAAATTGATTAAATTCCATGTTGGCAACTTTACAACCTGCACGCCAAGCCATTGCAATACCATCACCACTTGATACGTCTGGATTAGATGTATATAAATACACTTTACTTGCACCACCGGTTGCAAGAGCAACAAATTTAGCTGAAATGGTTTCTACCTTTTTAGCTTTTTTGTTCCACACATACATGCCTTCAATGTGTGAGCCTGTTTTTCCGGCGCTTTTATCTGTGATTAAATCAATGGCGTTGTATTGCTCTAAAAGCGTTATATTTTTATGAATTTTAACTTGGCTGATAAGTGTTGTTTGCACCGCTTTGCCTGTTGCATCGGCTGCATGCAATATACGACGATGGCTGTGACCACCTTCACGTGTTAAGTGAAAACGCTCTTTTCCTTTGCTATCAAACTCCATATCAAAGGGTACGCCTTGGTCGATTAACCACTGTAGGCAATCGTGAGCATTGCTGGCGGTATAATGAACAGCGTCTCTATCGCATAAACCGCCGCCTGCATCGAGAGTATCTTCAACATGAGATTCTATGCTGTCGTTTTGTTTATCAAATACAGCAGCTATACCGCCTTGGGCATACAAAGTAGAACCTTCGGTAAGCGCTCCTTTACTGATCACGGTAACGTTACAATAATTAGCTAGAGATAATGCAAGTGATAAGCCTGCTGCGCCGCTACCTATAATAGCGACATCTGCAATGTGATGTTTATTTTGGTTCATGTCAGAGGTACTTTGCGGTTACAATGCTCATATAGAGCAATATTTGTTTTTAATATCTGTAGTTGTATCATATTTGTCATACTACTACGTAGTGATTTTAAAGGCTTAGCGCCGTTATTATCATCTATTTTATAAAAAAATAATATTAAGCAGAACTTTTTATTCATAAAGAGGTCAGAGTATTTGTGAACAATGACGACAATATGAATAACAAGCAAAAATCAGACATAGGAGTACCGGCTCGAATGAGCGAGCAGGAATTAGATTTAGTGCTAGTAAAAAGGGTCCAGCAAGGAGATAAAAACGCCTTCAACCTATTAGTAAAGAAGTATCAAAACAAAATTGCAGGTTTGATCTCACGTTATGTATCTAACCAAGGCGATATTGCTGATGTAGCACAAGAAGCTTTTATTAAAGCTTACCGTGCACTTCCTAACTTTAGAGGTGACAGCGCCTTTTACACGTGGTTATACCGTATTGCCGTTAATTGTGCTAAAAATTACTTAGTAGCCCAGGGGCGTAAGCCGCCAGCAAATGATATAGACGCTGAAGATGCCGAGTTTTATGATTGTGCAGATTCAATGCGATCGAATGCATCTCCTGAAAACCTACTTTTAAGCGAAGAAGTACGCGCTGTTATTTTTAATACGATTGATAGTTTGCCTGAAGATCTTAAAACCGCAATCACCCTTAGAGAAATAGAAGGGATGAGCTATGAAGAAATAGCAGTGGTAATGGATTGCCCTGTCGGGACTGTGCGTTCGCGTATATTTCGTGCCCGTGAAGCAATAGATAACAAATTAAACCCATTAATAGGCGAGTCTTAGTATGACAAAAGCACACCTTAACAAGTTAGATAACGAAGCGTTATCGGCATTACTTGATGGCGAGCAACATCTAACTGATGCAAAAATTGCAGAGCAAGATGTAACTACGTTTGGCCGTTATGCGTTAATTGGTGATGCGATGCGTGCTCAAAAAAATAATAACGACATACATATTGATATTAGCGATCGCGTTGCATTAGCACTAGAAAGCGAGCCTGTTTATGCTGATTTTAGTCAGTCAAAAACACAGCCTCAAGCAATCACTGAAACAGTACAAGATAATAAAGTAGTCGCTTTTAATTGGCGCAAACCAGTTGCTCAATTAGCTATTGCAGCAAGTGTAGCGATGTTTGCTATTGTGGGCGTTAATACGCTTCCTCAAAGTAACAATGAGCAGCAAAGTGAAATTCCATTACTGCAAACCACACCGCTAGCGGGTATGGCCTCGCCAGTAAGTTATTCGTCTGAGCCTGCGCTTGAAAATGCTGAGCAAGGTTTACGTGAACTACAGCAACAGCGTATTGGTGCGTTAGTTCTTGAGCATCAACGCCAAGCACGAGTTGCGAATTCTTTAGAAACAGCGCAAACTAATACCAAAGCGTCTGAGGAAAAAAACTAATTAAATGAAAGTAATCACTTTTGTTCTGTCGTTGGTAGTAAGCTTTAATGCATTTGCCAACGACACAAATCCTGCCAAAGATTTATTACTCAAAATGGCTAATGCCGTTCACACCCGTAATTTTGACGCCTCGTTTGTGGTTGTCAAAGGTAAAACAATGGAACCCTACCGATGGGTGCATGCTTTACAAGGTGACACCGAACTTGAGCATTTAAGTTTACTTAACGGTGCTGGGCTTGAAATGGTCCGTATCGATAATCAAGTTACTTATTTTGAACCTCAGTCTGAACCATATTCTCTAAAAACAGATTCAATAGCAGGTCCAATCCCTGAAGTACTATTTAAAGATATAGACCGCTTAAGTGCGCACTATGATTTTGTACTAGGCGGAAAAGGGCGTATTGCAGGGCGTGCAGCGCAACTTGTTCGCATTGAATCTAAAGACGAGTATAAATATAATTACTGGATTTGGTTGGATATGGAATCGTCGTTGTTACTAAAAGCCGCGTACGTTAACCATGAAGGTGAAGCCTTAGAGCAGTTACAGCTTACACATATTAGTGTGACAGAGCAGCCAGCCGGTATGCTAGTTGAAGTGCTCAATCGAAACTTTCCAACGCCTTTGCCAAACAATGCACTTATAAATGAAGATAGTACTGCCACTAATTGGAAAATCAGTTGGTTACCAGATGGCTTTGAGTTGCTAAAATCAGACAGACATAAGCTCGATTTAAATAACGAATTAACTGATTATTACTTGTTCTCTGATGGTTTTGTTGAGGTTTCTGTATTTATTCAGCGCCCATTACCAGGTAAGCGTTTAAGTGGAGCACTCACTTCTGGTGCAACGACAGTATATGTGCATAATGGCGGTAATTTTGATGTATCGGTTGTTGGTAATGTACCGAGTATGACCGCAAAAGCGATTGCAGAGTCAGTTACCCGCGCACTATAGACGATTCCGTAAGGATTGTTATGATTGAACAAACCCTCACTGTTGTGGCCCTCGATGGCCACATTGCTCATTTAGAAGCACAGCAAAAACAAGCTTGTGAAGGCTGCAATGGTCGTTGCGGCTCACAAGTGTTTAGTAAATTATTTGGCACTGCAAAAAAAACCTTTCCTTATAAATTTGAATCCTCAGTAGAAATAGGGCAAAAGGTCACTTTGTCACTAGATGATAGTCATGTCGTTAAGCATGCTTTTGCGGTTTACATGCTACCGCTCCTTTTGAGTCTTGTTTTTGCATTTGTTGCGGCGCAATTGTTTATAGCTTCCGAAGGCTGGCAGATTTTAGCTGCTGCTCTAGGTGGCGTTACTGGCTTTTTTATAGCTAAAACTCGCGTGAAATCTCTAAAGCACGATATAAAAGTTATAAAAATTCACCCAATTAGTATCCCTTTAACTCAAATAGATGGTGATTGACGCCAATTAAATGTAAAATTGCCGTTTTATACCAAAGTAACTTGGAAATACAGGGAATCGTGGTTTTTTAAATTATTTTATCTGGCTGAATTATTTAAGTTAAGTAAATATAACTTATTGTTATTCAATACATAAAATGGTTGTAACCCATCTTAAAAAGCGTAAGTACAGTTTGTTATATACAAATTTAGCTTATGGCATCCTAAAGCAAGTATTTTCAAGTCACTTAGGTATTCATATTTAGTCCATTAAAATAGAAGTATAGAATCCAGTTTATGAAGCATATCCGTAATTTTTCGATCATCGCCCATATTGACCATGGTAAATCGACCCTTTCAGATCGTTTGATCCAAGTTTGTGGCGGTTTAACCGACCGTGAAATGCAAAAACAAGTTTTGGATTCAATGGATATTGAGCGCGAACGTGGTATTACCATTAAAGCGCAAAGTGTAACGTTGAATTACAAAGCGAACGACGGCGAAACCTACCAACTTAATTTCATTGATACTCCAGGACACGTTGATTTTACGTATGAAGTTTCACGATCTTTAGCTGCTTGTGAAGGCGCGTTGCTTGTTGTTGATGCAGGCCAAGGCGTTGAAGCACAAACACTAGCTAACTGTTACACCGCTATTGAAATGGAATTAGAAGTAATTCCAGTACTTAATAAAATCGATTTACCGCAAGCGGATCCTTTACGTGTTGCAGAAGAAATTGAAGAGATTATTGGTATTGATGCCCTTGATACAGTGCAGTGTAGCGCTAAAACAGGTGTAGGTATTGCCGAAGTTCTTGAAATGATCGTTAAAGATGTACCGCCGCCAGTAGGCGACAAAGATGCACCTTTACAAGCACTTATTATCGATTCTTGGTTTGACCCATACCAAGGCGTTGTATCACTAGTGCGTATTAAGCACGGTGAATTACGCACTGGCGACAAAATAAAAATAATGTCGAACGAGCATATACATACTGCTGACCAAGTAGGTGTGTTCACTCCTAAGCAAACCAACACCGGTATTTTAAGAACAGGTGAAGTAGGGTTTGTTATTGCTGGTATTAAAGAGATACATGGTGCGCCAGTAGGTGACACTATTACTCATCAAAAAAATGCAGCTCCACTTCGCTTACCTGGCTTTCAAAAAATTAAGCCTCAGGTTTATGCGGGTATGTTCCCAATTGCATCAGATGAGTATGAATCGTTCCGTGATGCACTTAATAAATTAAGCTTAAACGATGCGTCGTTATTCTTTGAACCAGAGAATTCAACTGCACTTGGCTTTGGTTTCCGCTGTGGCTTTTTAGGTATGCTACACATGGAAATCATTCAAGAGCGTTTAGAGCGTGAATACGATATTGATTTAATTACAACAGCACCTACGGTAATCTATGAGATAGTTACTAAAGAAGGTACATTTCAGATTGATAATCCATCTGATTTGCCTGCAGTAAACGATATTGTAGAGATTCGAGAGCCGATTGTTGAAGCTAATATTTTGGTACCACAAGAATACCTAGGTAACGTTATTACTTTGTGTATTGAAAAACGTGGTAGCCAAACAAAAATGACTTATCACGGAAAGCAAGTAGCTGTAACGTACGAGCTACCTATGGCTGAAGTGGTGATGGATTTCTTTGATAAATTAAAATCAACTAGCCGTGGTTTTGCGTCGCTTGATTATAACTTTAAACACTTTCAAACATCAGATATGGTGCGTGTTGATATTTTAATCAATGGTGAGCGCGTTGACGCACTTGCGATAATTGTTCACAGAGATGGTGCACAGTCTCGTGGTCGCCAGTTAGCTGATGCGTTAAAAGAGCTTATCCCACGTCAAATGTTTGATATAGCGATTCAAGCTGCTATCGGACAACATGTTATTGCCCGTACCACGGTAAAACAATTACGTAAAAACGTAATTGCTAAGTGTTACGGTGGTGATGTGAGCCGTAAGAAAAAGCTACTTAAAAAGCAAAAAGATGGTAAAAAACGTATGAAGCAAGTAGGTAATGTTGAAGTGCCTCAAGAAGCGTTTTTAGCTATTTTAAAAGTTGGCAAATAAAAACAAAGGATTATAAATGGCTGGTTATTTTTCAGTTTTATTGGTGTTATTAACTTTAGGCTCAGGCTTAATATGGTTAATAGATCACTTAATGTACGCCCCAAAAAGGCAGGAGCGCTTAGCGATAGCGCAAACGTCTGCTGGAGCTCCGTTAGATGAAGAAACTGCGGCATTAATTGCACCAGAACCAGTACTAACAGAAACAGCAAAGTCGATTTTCCCGATGATTGCAGCAATTACTATTTTTAGATCATTTATCTTTGAACCGTTTCAAATTCCATCCGGTTCAATGATGCCTACATTATTAGTAGGTGATTTTATTTTAGTACAAAAGTATTCATATGGAATAAAAGACCCTGTTTGGCGTACTCAATTAGTTGATATTGGGCAGCCTGAGCGTGGTGATATTGTTGTTTTTAAATACCCTTTAGATGAAAATGTTGACTATATTAAACGTACAATTGGTTTACCTGGCGATAAAATTGTTTATCGCGATAAACGTTTATATATTCAGCCAAATTGTAAAGAAGGCGAAACCCAGCAGGGTGAGCTTTTATGTAATGAATTCAATAAAATTGATTTTAAACTAATTAATGATAACGAATTTAAACAAGGCCCAATGCCTCTAGCTCGTGTAAATGAAAATTTAACAACAGTTACGCATGATATATTAATCAACCCACAAGCGCCTGAGAGAAAAGGGCGTTACTACCAGCAACCGGGCACGCCTTCTGATGAATGGACTGTTCCTGCTGATCATTATTTTATGATGGGTGATAACCGCGACAACAGCCAAGATGGTCGCTTTTGGGGCTTTGTACCAAAAGAAAACTTGGTGGGTAAAGCTGTCTTTATATGGATGAGTTTTGAATTTGAGAATGGCCCTGATGATATTTTACCAGGATGGGTTCCAACTGGTGTTCGCTTTGAGCGCCTAGGTAATATTCAGTAACGATGAAAAAAAATGTAACAGAATTATATAAAAAAATTGGCTATGAATTTGCCGATCAAGGTTTACTTGAGCAAGCAATGACGCACCGCAGCCACAAAGGCCAGCATAATGAGCGACTAGAATTTTTAGGCGACTCTATTTTAAGCTTTGTGATTGCCAATGCACTTTATGCCAAATTTCCTAAAGCGCGTGAAGGCGATTTAAGCCGCATGCGCTCAACGCTTGTGCGTGGTCAGACACTTGCCGAGTTTGGTCTTGAATTTGGCCTAGGCGATTATTTACGCTTAGGGCCGGGCGAGCTTAAAAGTGGCGGATTCCGTCGCGAGTCAACGCTTGCTGATGCAGTAGAAGCTATTATTGGCGCTGCATTTTTAGATTCAGGTATTGATAGCTGTGGCGATCTTATATTGTCATGGTACGAATCACGATTAGATGCTATTTCACCAGGGCTTAACCAAAAAGATCCGAAGACCCTGCTGCAAGAGTATTTGCAAGCCCGTAAATTATCTTTACCGGGTTACACTGTGGTTGATACCAAAGGCCAAGCACACAATCAAACATTCACGGTCGAATGTATTGTTGATGGAATGGATAGCATAATTTCTGTAGGTAGCTCGCGCCGTAAAGCCGAACAAAAAGCTGCTGAAAAAGCATTGAAGATACTTAAAAATGAACCTTGATACCCTAATACAGCCTCATGAAGGTGATGTAGATACGTTTTGTGGAATGGTTGCTATTGTAGGGCGCCCGAACGTAGGTAAGTCGACTTTGCTTAATGAAATTATTGAGCAAAAAGTGAGTATTACCTCACGTAAACCACAAACCACGCGTCATCGTATTATGGGTATTCATACCGAAGGTAAACACCAAGCGGTATACATAGATACACCAGGTCTACACGTTGAAGAAAAACGTGCGATTAACCGTTTAATGAACCGTGCCGCGTCTAGTTCTATCGGCGATGTTGAGCTTATTATTTTTGTAGTTGAGGGCACTCATTGGAATGCCGATGACGACATGGTACTTAATAAAGTATCGCAAAGTGGTAAGCCGGTATTATTGGTTATTAATAAAATAGACCAAGTTAAAGACCGTGACCTTGTGTTGCCTCATATGAAGTGGTTAAGTGACAAGTTTGATTTTGTTGGAATTATGCCAGTATCGGCAACGCAAGGTAAAAATGTTGATTTAATCAAAGCAGAAGTAACTAAACGCTTACCTCCTTGCGAATTTTACTTTCCGGAAGATTATGTAACTGACCGTTCAATGCGCTTTATGGCAGCTGAAGTAATTCGTGAAAAACTAATGCGTTTTATGGGCGAAGAATTGCCGTATTCTGTAACTGTTGAAATTGAGCAGTTTAAATGGCAAGACAACGGTATTTGGCATATCAACGGGTTAATTCTTGTTGAGCGCGAAACACAAAAACGCATGGTTATTGGTAATAAAGGCGAAAAGCTAAAAACCATTGGCCGTGAAGCCCGTAAAGACATAGAAGAAATGCTGGATAACAAAGTATTTTTAGAGCTTTGGGTTAAAGTTAAGTCGGGTTGGGCTGACGATGAACGTGCACTAAGAAGCTTAGGTTACAGTGAAGACTAGACCAAGCAGTAGCTTAGTGAATGGATAGCGACTTCTACACCGCGTATTTATTACATCGGCGTCCTTATAGTGACTCCCAAGTAATGTTAGATATGCTTGTAGAAGGCGTTGGTCAGTTAAGAATGCTGGCCCGAATTAGTGGTCGCCAGGCCACTAAACATAAAGCACAACTTCAGCCGTTTCAGGCACTGCTTGTTAATTACAGTGGCAAGTACGATTTAAAATATATCAATAAGTTTGAACTGCATGGGAACTCGCACTTTTTAAAAGGTGATGAGCTTTATTGTGGTTTTTATTTAAATGAGCTTACAAATCGTATCGTTCCTGTTAACGAGCCAATTGAACAAGTATTTGAGCTATATAAAACTCATCTATCAAACCTAAACAGCGGGGCTAATTTACAAGAGGTGCTTCGCTCATACGAGTTTCAACTATTGGAATTACTCGGTTATGGCGTGGATTTTAGTTTTGACGCCAGTGGTGAACCAATAGATGAAAAGCAGACGTATAGTTATTTCCCCGAACTTGGTTTTTTAGTACAAGAAGATACACGTTCTGGATTTAGTGGCAAACAACTCAACGCCATAGCAAATCATGACTTTAGCCAAAATGATGTGCTATATATGGCAAAGCAATTAAGTCGCTATTTATTAAAACCCTTATTAGGTAGTAAACCATTAAAAAGCCGCGAGCTATTTATGGCCTCTCAATAAACGTAATTTTACAGGTAAGAAAATGAAAGATATTCTTTTGGGTGTAAACGTAGATCATATTGCAACACTTCGCCAAGCGCGTGGAACAAGCTATCCAGATCCCGCTCATGCAGCCAATGTAGCAGAGCATGCAGGCGCAGACGGTATTACGATTCACTTACGTGAAGACAGACGCCATATTCAAGATCGCGACGTTTATGTAATGGCTAAAACCATTCAAACTCGTATGAATCTTGAAACCGCTGTTACCGATGAAATGATAAAAATAGCGCTTGAAGTAAAACCTGAGTACGTGTGCTTAGTACCTGAAAAGCGCGAAGAATTAACAACCGAAGGTGGCTTAGACGTAGCCGGTAATATAGATAAAATTAAAGCAGCAACAAAAACGCTTACCGAAGCGGGTATTAAAGTATCGCTATTTATTGATGCAGATAAAGCACAGTTAGATGCAGCCAAAGAATGTGGTGCTCCTTATGTAGAAATACACACAGGCGCGTACGCTGATGCCACAAATGATACTGATTTACACAAAGAGTTAGAGCACATTCGTGAAGGTGTTAAATACGCAGCAAGCTTAGGTTTGATTGTTAACGCTGGCCATGGTCTTCATTATCATAACGTGAAACCAATCGCTGCAATGCCTGAGATTTATGAGCTAAATATTGGTCACGCTATTATTGCTCGTGCAGCTATAGATGGGCTCGATAAAGCCGTACGCGACATGAAACAATTAATGATTGAAGCAAGAATGTAAGATAAGCAAACATAAGTATTTAAAAAGCTTAATAAAAAAACGCGGTAAATACCGCGTTTTTTTGTATCTAAAATTCAAAGCTTATCTTTGCAGTTCGGTCACACTTGCATCTGCAAGTAAGTTTTCAAGCTCATCTTGTAACTCAAATAATTCAGGTTCAATATTCTCTAACAAGCATTTATTTTTAAGCGATGTTTCGATTGTTTCTGCGAGTGATTTAAGTTTAGGTACACCAGTGTAACAACATGCACCATGAAACTTATGGACAATACTTAACACTTGCTGGCAATCGTTACTCTCTATTGCTTTAGCAAGTAATGTAAGGGTCTCAGGGACACTTAAAAGTAGCATGTTAAGCATCTCTAGCGCTAACTCGCTCTTTCCGCCAGCACGCTGCAGGGCTTGTGCCCAATCAATTCTACTACTTTGAAATGGTGCAGGACTTTGTGGTGTATCTGTCTTAGCTTTGTCACGATTAACAGGAGTCTGTGGACTATGGTCGCTAATAATTTGTTTAAGCATATCTTCATCAATAGGCTTAGTTAAATAGCCTTTAAAGCCATCTTTTAGTAGTTGCTCTTTTTCGCTTTGAAGGGCGTGTGCCGTTACAGCGATAATGGGTGTATCTTCATTAAGTGATGATTCTTGTATAAGCTTACATGCGGTTATACCGTCCATAATTGGCATTTGTATATCCATAAAAATTATGTCGTATTTATGACTTTTACTTAAACTGTATGCCTGTGAACCATTATGAGCCGTTTCTATTACTTCAATCTGTTCACTTAGCAAAGTATGGAGAAGTTTTAAATTAGCATCGTTATCATCAACAACCAATACTTTTAACGGCAGTAGAGCTTGATCGTTTTGTTCAATATTATGAGTCGGGTGGTCAAGTCTGTAAGGTGCTGCAAGTACTTCACATAACTTACGGTGATTAAGTGGCTTACTTAAACATGCATCAGCTCCGCTGCCTATAAAGGCTTCTCGCATATTGTGCGATACAGTATTAAGCATTAAATATAAGTAATCAGTAGATTCACGCACGGCTTTTACATAGCTTTTTAGTTGCTGCATATCATCAACTGATGCCATATGGCCAATTAAGCAAACGTCATATTTATGTTCAGTATTTTTTATAGCGTCTAAAAAGCTAGTTTCGTTAAAGCATGCCGTAACGTTTGATTCCCACTGGGTTAATAACGAAAGTACGGCATGGTGCGTATGCTCATGTGGCTCTAAATATAAGATACGCTTACCAATGAGCGATTTAGTCGGTAAGTCATTTGTAAATACGTGATTTGGCAAACTAAACACACTATTGAATGTAAAGCAGGTACCGTTACCAGGCGCAGAATTTAACGTTATACGACCACTCATTGCTTCAACAATATGCTTGGTAATAATAAGACCAAGGCCTGTACCACCAAACTTACGTGTAATGCTTGAGTCTGCTTGCCCAAATGGAGTGAATAAAGAGTCTTGCTTATCCATTGGTATACCCACGCCAGTATCTGTTACTGACACAAGTAAAGAAGTGCGTTCGTCGTCGAGTAACCGATGGCTTATGTCGACCTTAATAGAGCCTTTTTCGGTAAATTTAATCGCATTACTTAACAGGTTTATTAAGACTTGTTTAAAGCGAGTGGGATCGCCTGTTAAGTCATCCGGTACTTGTTGGTTAATGTAAATGGATAGCTCTAATTGCTTATCGTGTGCGCTAGGAGCGAGTAGTGTCATTACTTCATTTACAGCATCACGAAGTTGAAACTGAATCGACTCAAGCTCCATTGCCCCCGCTTCTAGTTTGGAGAAGTCTAAAATGTCGCTAATAATAGTCATTAAACTATTTGCTGAGAGCATAATAGTGTCGAGGTAATCTTTTTGATGTTTATTCAGCGGTGTTTTATAAAGCTGGCGTGTAAATCCAATAACACCGTTTAACGGAGTACGAAGCTCGTGACTCATTTTAGCTAAAAAGTCTGATTTTACACGGTTAGCATCTTGCGCTTCTTTTTTTGCAAACGAGAGCTCTATATTTGACGTTTCGTATTGCTCTAGTGTTTCGCGGTAGTCGCTTGTTGCTTGATCAATATTTTTTTGCATTTCATCTTTTTGCATCACCATAGTGTGAGCAATGGTGTTTAAGCCTTCTCGAAGTAACTCAAACTCACCAATCATGTTGTCGTTAAGGCCAGTACTTCTTTTACCTTCAACTAACTTGTCGGTTGCAAGTACTAACTTATTAAGCGGCGTCATAAACATGCGGCTTAACTTTAAAGCTAAAATAGCTGCAAACACCAATGATAAAATAATTACAATACCGCTAATTAATAAAGCTCGTTGTTGCCCTATAACAGCTTGGTCTTTGTTTAGCTGTATAATAACGGTGCCCAGAGATGACTGAAAAGCCGACGGGTCCCATTTAGAATCGTGACTTGTATGGTTAATAATGGGTGTGAAAAATGTAACAAGCTCATCTGACTTTTGCACATGGGTGGTTTTTAAATTTATGAGCGTTTTTTGACTAATTAACTTTTCAAATGAGCGGTGATAATTACTGGTCATTAATAGCGCATTATTTTTATCAAAAATTGCAATCGACTTAATTGTAGGGGAGTGCTTGTTATGTGTGTAGCTTATAAGGCGATTCAATAGCTGTTTGTTTTTTTCGAGCATGGGTTGCTCAAGCGCAATAGCAAGGGGCTCAGAAATAGTAGTGCCTTGCTGATATAAAATTTCATCAAGCTCAATGTAACGATTTATTGTAAAATAGCCACCAAGTAGTAATCCTATGATCACCGTTGGGATCAGGGTCAGTGTTAAAACAGAATCGCGTAAGCCTAATTTGGTCATAATGAGAGCGTTTTATCGTTATTAGTATGACTTGAGTATATACGGTTCAACACGCATTCTAAAGCATCTAAATATAGGTGCTTCATAAATAAAGTTAAGGTAATGCCTAATGGCGCAAATTTTTAAAGCGAAAAAAAAACCGTTAAAGCAACAAACACTAGAATTGACTATAACGGGAATGGATCATCAAGGGCGTGGCATTGCTAAACATAACAATAAAGTATGTTTTGTAAGCGGTGCATTACCAAACGAAACAGTCAAAGCAACACTCGTCGAAGATAAAGCTAAATACAGTAGTGCAAAAGTAACTAAAGTTATTCAAGCGAGTGAATCAAGAGTAGATGCTTTTTGTGAGCACTATAATCAGTGTGGTGGTTGCCAATTACAGCATTTAGAAGTAAGCCAACAAGTTGTAGAAAAACAAACTGCAGTTACTCAGTTATTTAGTAAGTTTGCTAAATTAAACAGCTTAAACTGGCAAACCCCATTATTAAGTAAACCTGTGCATTACAGACGCAGCGCTCGTATAGCTGTTATGTTTGATAAAGCAGCTAAAAAAATGCGCGTGGGTTACAGAGCAAGTGGCTCAAAAAATATTGTGAGTATTAATAAATGTGCAGTACTTGATGAAGTATTTACAGATGTTTTCACACTTTTTGATGATTTAATTAATCAACACAAAGCACTGCACAGTATAAGCCATTTACAGTTATGCCAAAGTGATAAACAAAACTTTGTTGTTATTCGTCACACTAAAGCAATTAATGATGATACAAAGGCTTTGGTTGAGCACATAACAAAAAGCCAGCAGTTTAAAATTGTATGGCAAAGCGAGAGCGATGCAATAGAACATTCACACTTAGCCATGCCATTTTATTATCTTAAAGAATTTGATCTAAAATTTGAATTTGGTTTAGGTAATTTTATTCAGGTAAATGCGCAAGTTAACGAAGCTATGTTAAAGCAAGCTGCAAATTGGCTTGATTTAAAAGGTGATGAAAATTTATTGGATTTATTTTGTGGTATTGGTAATTTCTCATTAGTGTTAGCAAAACAAGCAAAATCTGTAATTGGTGTAGAAGGTGTGACTTCAGCGGTTGCAATGGCTGCTCAAAATGCGCAAACTAACTCTATTACCAATGCGCAGTTTCATTGCTTTGATTTAACCCAAAGCATACAGAGCGCCCCATGGTTTAGCAAAAACTTAGATGTGCTTGTACTCGATCCTTCGAGGACTGGTGCTATGGCTGTATTAGAGGAATTACCTTTAAAGCAGTTTAAAACTATTTTATATGTCTCTTGTGACCCTGTTACTTTAGCCCGTGACAGCGCAATTATTTCACAAGCTGGCTTTGATCTTAATAAAATTGGGCTAATGAATATGTTTCCTCATACAGGGCATATTGAAACTATGGCGTTATTTCAACGGAGGTAGAACGCATTATGGTAGCTACACGACAATCACATCAACAAGATGAGACAACAGATTTTAGCACTCGGCTTTCATTTCTTGCCTTGTCTGAAGAAAAAACAGAGCTACTTACTAAAGCCCAAGCGCTCTGCGTAAAATGTGATAGTGAAAGCAGGCAAACTACTGCAATCGAAATGGTTGAAATTTTAGCTGAGCTAAATCTCGACCCCGAATCGTTAGCTACTGCGTATTTAACCCCGTATTTTTTAAACGACTTAATATCGCTTGAAACCATCGAAGAGCAGCTTGGAAATAACATAGCCATGCTGTTAACTGGGGTTGCACAAATGGCCACTATTAGTACTTTATCGCATCAAGGTAAAGGCACTATGCAAGTTGATAATATTCGAAAAATGTTATTAACCATGGTTGAAGATGTGCGCGCCGTGGTCATTAAGCTTGCCGAGCAGGTATGTCATTTACGCAATGTAAAAAATGCGGATGAAGAAGACCGCGTCATTGCCGCTAAAGAAACGGCTGATATTTTTGCACCATTGGCAAACAGATTAGGAATAGGGCAATTAAAATGGGAACTGGAAGATTTATCGTTTAGATATTTGCACCCAGGCACCTATAAAAGCATAGCCAAACAACTTGACGACAAACGTCTTACACGCGAAGCCTACATGGAAGATATGGTTGAGCAAGTAAAAAATCGTTTAAGTGAAGCGGGCATAGAGGCCCAGGTTTATGGCCGTCCTAAGCACATTTACAGCATTTATAAAAAAATGCAGCAAAAAAACTACGAGTTTGATCAGCTTTTTGATATTCGGGCAATGCGTATCGTCGTTGAACGATTGCAAGACTGCTACGGTGCGCTGGGCATTGTGCACACCAATTGGCGTCATCTTAATAAAGAGTTTGACGACTATGTAGCAACCCCAAAACAAAACGGCTATCAGTCAATTCATACCGTGGTATTTGGACCTGAAGGTAAAACGGTAGAGATACAAATTCGTACCAGCGACATGCATCAAGATGCTGAGTTAGGGGTGGCTGCACACTGGATGTACAAAGAAGGTGCATTACCAGGGCGCGGCTCGGGTTATGAGCAAAAAATTAGCTGGTTGCGTAAACTACTCCAATGGCAAGAAGAAGTAGTCGATGGCGGCGATTTAGCAGAAGAGCTTAAAAACCAAGTAGTAGAAGATCGCGTATACATATTTACCCCAAGCGGCGATATTATCGATTTACCACTTGGTGCTACACCGCTTGATTTTGCTTACTACATCCACTCAAATGTGGGGCATCGTTGTATTGGTGCAAAAATATTCGGCAAAATAGTGCCGTTTACGCATCAACTTACAACAGGGGATCAGGTAGAAATACTCACCCAAAAACAACCAAATCCAAGTCGTGATTGGTTAAACCCGTCATTAGGATACATTAAGTCATCCCGTGCTAGAGCTAAAATCCACCACTGGTTTAAACAGCTCGACCGCGACAAAAACTTAAGTGCGGGTAAAGAAATTCTCGACAGTGAATTACAAAAGCTCAATTTAACATATAAAGATTTAGAGCCAGCCATTAAGCGTTTTAACTTTAAAGAGCTGGATGACTTAATGGTTGCGATTGGTGCGGGCGATGTTCGCCTCAATCAAATGCTTAACTTTGTAAGTGATCGGACAGAAGATGAGCCGGTTATTCGCATTAAAGCACCAAGTAAAGTAACTGGTGATAAAAACGGCATTGTGGTTGATGGTGTTGGCAGCTTAATGAGCCATGTAGCCAAGTGCTGTCGCCCAGTACCTGGCGATGAAATAATAGGTTATATAACCCAAGGTCGAGGAATAGGTGTTCATAAGGAAGACTGTGATTCGTTTAATAACTTAAAAAACCAGCATCCTGAGCGTGTTATTTCGGTAAGTTGGTCAGATGATATTAACGGCTCGTACGCACTAAGTATTAAAATAGAAGCCACCGATCGTTCAGGGTTGATACGCGATATAAGCTCAGTACTTGCTAACGAAAAAGTAAATGTTTTAAACATGAACGTAAATACGGTTGAAGATAATCAGTTAGCTATATTTACAATGCAAATAGAAGTACATGACTTATCGGGTACTAACCGTGTTCTTTCTAAATTACACCAAATTGAAGGTGTACATGATGCCAAGCGTGGTCATTAATCATGAATGATAATACAGCGCTTACACAACTTCTTAGCATAATGAAAACACTGCGAGATCCCAAGGGCGGTTGTCCGTGGGATCTCAAGCAAGATTTTAAATCTATTGTGCCGCATACGCTAGAAGAAGCGTACGAAGTTGCCGACTGTATTGAATCAGGCAACTTAGATGAGCTTAAAGGTGAATTGGGTGATTTGCTATTTCAAATAGTTTTTTATGCGCAACTTGCACAAGAGCAAAATCTATTTGATTTTAATGATCTAGTAGAGCAATTAAACGATAAGCTTACCCGTCGTCACCCGCATGTGTTTGGTGAAAAAAAAGAGCTAACAGACGATCAATTATCGCAGCAGTGGCAAGCAATCAAAGCACAGGAGCGAAGTGCTAGAGCGCAAACCGAATCCCCTTCTTTTTGGCAAGATATCCCTGGCAATATGCCAAGCTTAAGTAAAGCCAAAAAAATTCAACAACGCGTGGCTTCCCTTGGCTTTGATTGGCCAACGTATCATGGTGCACTAGATAAAGTGAGTGAAGAAGTGCTTGAAGTAAAAGAAGCGATTGAGCAAGACCCGTTATCTGATCATACAGCGGAAGAGCTCGGCGACTTACTTTTTGCCACTGTTAATGTTGTACGCCATGTTAAACGAGATCCCGAACAACTGCTTCGTAGCGCTAATGATAAGTTTTCAGCGCGTTTTGAAAAGGTAAACGCTTATTTGCATGCGCAAGGTAAAAGCTTAGATACAGCAACCTTTGAAGAGATGGATAGTGCGTGGGATGCGATTAAAAAAGTAAAATAGGCTTAATGTTAAATAGTGCACATTTTTTGTGCGCGTATTAGCTAATTTTAGCTGGATTGATAAGCAGTGTTTTGGTACAATTTCGCCCCGTCTTGATGATATACCCTTAGGCTCTTCTTTGGGTGTTATATTCCTTTTAATTCCTGATATTCTAGGGTTCGCATGAGTACAAAATTTATCTTCGTTACTGGCGGAGTTGTTTCTTCGTTGGGTAAAGGTATTGCCGCAGCTTCACTGGCCGCTATTTTAGAAGCCCGTGGTTTAAATGTTACCATTTTAAAGCTGGATCCTTACATCAACGTTGACCCAGGCACAATGAGCCCAATTCAACACGGTGAAGTTTACGTTACAGAAGACGGCGCAGAAACTGACCTTGATTTAGGTCACTACGAGCGTTTTATCCGTACCAAAATGACTAGTCGTAATAACTTCACACAAGGCCGTGTATATGAAGACGTATTACGTCGTGAGCGCCGTGGTGAATACCTAGGTGCTACTATTCAGGTTATTCCACATATCACTAACGATATTAAGCAGCGTGTATACGACGGTGCTGAAGGTTATGATATTGCTATTGTAGAAATTGGCGGCACTGTAGGTGATATTGAATCACAACCGTTTATTGAAGCAATTCGTCAGATGGGAACTGAAATTGGCCGCGAACGCGCGCTATTTATTCACTTAACGCTAGTGCCATTTTTAGGCCCTGCCGGTGAAGTTAAAACGAAACCAACTCAGCACTCTGTTAAAGAGTTACGCTCAGTCGGTATTCAGCCAGATATTCTTATTTGTCGTTCAGACCGTAAACTACCTAATAATGAGCGTGCAAAAATCTCATTATTCACAAACGTAGAAGAAAAAGCGGTTATTTCACTACCAGATGTAGACAGCATTTATAAAATTCCTGCGTTATTAAAAACACAAGAATTAGATAACTTTGTATGTCGTCGTTTTCACTTAGATCCACCAGAAGCTGATTTAGCTGAGTGGGAACAAGTACTTTATCAAGAGTCTAACCCAACGGGTGAAGTGACCATTGGTATGGTTGGTAAATATATTGAATTACCAGATGCGTACAAATCGGTTAACGAAGCATTAAAGCATGCGGGTCTTAAAAACCGCCTAACAATCAACATTGAATACGTAGATTCACAAGACTTAGAAAGCAAAGGTGTTGAATTACTTTCACACTTAGATGCTATTTTAGTACCGGGTGGATTTGGCGGACGTGGTGTTGAAGGTAAAATTTTAGCAGCTAAATATGCACGTGAAAATAAAGTACCATACTTAGGTATTTGTTTAGGAATGCAAGTAGCATTAATTGAATATGCACGTAATGTTGCAGGTTTAACGGATGCAAACTCTACAGAATTTAATGCAAATTCAGAAGCGCCTGTAGTTGGCTTAATTACTGAATGGTTAGATGCTGAAGGTAATGTTGAAACACGTAGCGAAAAATCTGATTTAGGTGGCACTATGCGTTTAGGTGCACAAAAATGTCATTTAACGCCTGGTTCTAAAGTACATGGAGTATATGGCAGCGACGAAATTGTTGAACGTCATCGTCATCGCTACGAAGTAAATAATAACTTCGTAGAAATACTTGAAAAAGCAGGCTTAAGCTTTACTGGTTTATCAGAAGATAAAAAACTGGTAGAAATTATCGAAAATAAAGATCACCCATGGTTTATTGCCGCGCAGTTCCATCCGGAATTCACGTCAACGCCACGTGATGGTCATCCGTTATTTGAAGGGTTTGTAGCAGCTGCACACATCCACCAAAAAGCGAATTCGTAATTTTAAAAGCCGTGCATATTGCACGGCTTTTTTGTTTTAAGGGCTGACTAAGCTATATAAAACGTAGTAAAGTTAGCTGAACTCACCATTTTGGGAATATAGAGGAATCAAGATGTCAGAAATCGTAAAAGTAATCGGTCGCGAAATTATGGACTCGCGTGGTAACCCAACTGTTGAAGCAGACGTACATTTAGCAGATGGTTCTTGGGGTCGTGCAGCAGCACCTTCAGGCGCTTCTACTGGTACTCGTGAAGCATTAGAGTTACGCGACGGTGATAAATCACGTTACTTAGGTAAAGGCGTATTAAAAGCAGTTGGTTATATTAATAAAGAAATTGCTGATGCTTTAGCTGGTCAAAATGCATTAGATCAAAACGCTGTTGATAAAGTGATGCTAGATTTAGATGGTACTGAAAATAAAGAAAAATTAGGTGCAAACGCAATCTTAGCTGTATCACTAGCAACTGCGAAAGCAGCTGCACAGTCTAAAAAAGTTGAGCTTTATGAACATATTGCTGACTTAAATGGCACACCAGGTGTTTACTCTATGCCACTTCCAATGATGAACATCATCAATGGTGGTGAGCACGCAGATAACTCTGTAGATATTCAAGAATTCATGATCCAACCTGTTGGCGCTAAAAACTTCCGCGAAGGCCTACGTATGGGCGCTGAAGTATTCCACAGCCTTGCTAAAGTGCTTAAAGCTGATGGTCATTCAACAGCGGTTGGCGATGAAGGTGGTTTTGCACCTAACCTTGCATCTAACGAAGCGGCTCTTGCTGCAATCAAAGTAGCTGTTGCAAACGCAGGTTACGAGCTAGGTAAAGATATTACTTTAGCGATGGATTGTGCTGCATCTGAGTTTTACGACAAAGAAGCAAACATCTACGATCTTAAAGGTGAAGGTAAAAAATTCACTTCTGAAGAATTTAACTTCTTCTTACAAGATCTTACTAATCAGTACCCAATCGTTTCTATTGAAGATGGTCTTGATGAGTCTGATTGGGATGGCTTTGCACACCAAACTAAACTAATGGGTGATAAAATCCAATTAGTAGGTGATGATTTATTTGTAACTAACACGAAGATTTTAAAACGTGGTATCGACAACGGTATTGCTAACTCAATCTTAATTAAGTTTAACCAAATCGGTTCTTTAACTGAAACTTTAGCTGCAATCAAAATGGCTAAAGATGCTGGTTTTACTGTTGTTATTTCTCACCGTTCTGGTGAAACTGAAGATTCAACAATTGCTGATTTAGCAGTGGGTACTGCTGCAGGTCAAATCAAAACAGGTTCACTGAGCCGTTCTGACCGTGTTGCAAAGTACAACCAATTGCTACGTATTGAAGAGCAATTAGGTGATAAAGCACCGTACAACGGTCTTAAAGAAGTTAAAGGTCAGTAATTCTATTTTACATAGAATATAACTTTTAATTTTAGATGATAAAATCCTCGCCTATGCGGGGATTTTTTATGCCTGATACTTTTTCCAAAGAGATGAAAATAAATTGTATGCTTTAAGCTTGTTGATGTACGCAGCACTAAAGAGTGGAGCACAAAAGTATAACGCTTTACTCATGCTTTAACTTCTTACGCACTCATAGCTGAAACTGCTGCTTTAAAATATCACCTGTAAAACTGGTTTTTAAATAAAAACCACGGGGTAGGGTTTTAATTATTTGCCCATTTGGGCCAATAGCATCAGTGACTATTTTACTATGAGCAGCTTTGGGGCGTATTTGCATAGCATCGCCTAAATGGCCTGATATTTCGTCGACTCTACCTAGCGCAATTAGCTCCATTTGCTCTTCCCAGTCGCGCTGTAACAAAGCGTCTTGTTCAGGTGAAGGCTGCCACAAAAAGCCGCTGCCGATGGTTCTATCAAACGGGGCAATATCACGTTCGCTTAAAATTGGCAGCCATAAAACATGATTTAGTTTTTTACGTACAGAGCTGGTATGCCAAGTCATTCCTGTAACGTTCATTAAAGGTGTAACCGATACAAACGTAGTTTCCAGTGGCCTACCTTTATAAGAAATAGGCAGTGTTTTTAGCTCAATTCCTAAATCTTCAAAATCGGGGAGGGGTTTTGAGCCTGCAGTAGCGCCTAGTACGTATTCAATGAGTTGCCCAGTCCAGCCTTTTTCGCGCAGTAAATCATCAGGTGTTTTAAAATAGTACTGGTTTGCAAGTTGCCCAAGTGTTAATCCGGCAATACTGTTAACGCGCTGCATTAAGTCGTTTATTGAGTGTGGTTTTGTAGGTCGCATATTCTTAATTTCGGTTGTATAAATACCATAGCCATGATAGCAAATAGGCTAAGCCGTGGATATCTTTAGGGTTGTACGTTTTTTGCTCGCTTGTTGTTTGTGTTAATTTTGCACATATTGAAATTAAGCTACTTTACTTTAAGTTACTGACTCTGCAGGTTTTTTTAAATGTGCACGTTCAGTTTTGATTAAGCCATTTAAAAGTTGTAAGGATAAATACAACTATATGAACATGTTTATCCACAGAATCTGTGGAGAAGCTAAGTTTTAAGATCTAATATTGTGGATTTGTTTGCAAAATGAGCGTGTTTTACAAAAGTTATGCACAAACTGTGAGTAACTAGAGGAAAACAAGAACCGCAATAGCTTTGCTGAGTTATTTTCTAAATATTTACCTATTCTCCATTAATTTATCAACATACTAAAAGCTCAAACTTAGCTCACTAATTGGCTTGGGTATAATAGTATTTGCCGTATTGCGGCTAATGTGGAACAATCATTAAAAATCGACTTACAAATGAGGCACTAAGGTGATTGATGCCGAAGGTTTTCGTGCCAATGTCGGAATTGTGATTTGCAATAATCAGGGACAGGTTTTTTGGGCCAGACGTTATGGTCAACACTCTTGGCAATTTCCCCAAGGTGGTGTTGATGATGGCGAAACTGCAGAACAAACCATGTACCGTGAATTACACGAAGAAGTAGGGTTGCGACCAGAAGATGTAGAAATAGTCGCAAGCTCAAAACATTGGTTACGCTATAAATTACCCAAACGATTAATCCGCCGAGACTCTAGTCCGGTGTGTATTGGGCAAAAACAAAAATGGTTTTTACTAAAATTACGCTGTAAAGACGAAGATGTAAATTTACTTAAAACCCATCATCCTGAATTTGATGATTGGCGCTGGGTAAGTTATTGGTATCCTGTAAGACAGGTTGTATCGTTTAAACGGGATGTTTATCGACGTGTAATGAAAGAGTTTGCTCCTTTCGCCATGCCTTTTAATAAGAGAGAACAACATAAAGATCATTGGCGAAGTAAAAGGTAGTTAATTCAGAATAAAATAAAGGAGCAGGACATGCTGGCTACACTGAGATCTATTGCGGAGTCTGTATCGCGACAAGCGAATTTAGACAGCGCATTAGTGTGCTTTGTGCAAATGGTTAAAGATGCCATGAAAACCCAGTGCTGCTCCATTTATTTTGCAGATTACAGCCAAGACAATTTTGTACTGATGGCAACCGAAGGGCTAAACCCCGATGCGGTAGGTAAGTTTAGAATTGGTTTTACCGAAGGTTTAGTTGGCCTAGTAGCGCAACGCGAAGAACCTATTAATATTGCATTTGCTAAATCGCATCCTCGTTTTAAGCTCTCCCCCGAAGTAAACGAAGAAGGCTACAACGCTTTTTTATCTGTACCCGTTGTTCATCAAAAAAAAGTACTGGGTGTTATTGTTGTTCAACAAAAAATGGCACGTGTATTTAGCCAAGACGAAGAGTCGTTTTTAATAACGCTTTCTGCCCAGCTTGCTTCACAGTTAGCGCATGCTGAAATTAAAGAAATACTCCGCCAAGATGAGTCATCTCATCAAACGTCTGTTTTAAAAGGCGTATCGAGCGCGCCTGGAATAGGTATAGGGCAAGCATTTGTTGTATTACCAAAACTCGATTTTAAATCTATTGAGCTTTTAAAAGACAGTGACGTTACTGAGCAGCGCCGTTTGTTTACACAAGCTGTAGCTGCAACGCGCAAAGAATTTAATACCCTATCTATGACGCTAAGCGATTCTATTCCGCACGAAGCTCTTGCGGTATTTGATGTGTATCAACAACTGCTTGACGCTAAAAGTTTAGGGCATAATGTTGAAATGCAATTACAAGAAGGCTGGTGTGCTAAAAGCGCCCTAAAAATTGTAATAGAGCGTTTAATATCTCAATTTAATGCCATGCAAGACCCTTATATAAAAGAGCGTGCTGTTGACGTTAAAGACATTGGTCTTCGCGTATTACACCATCTTGTAAATACCGAGCACGCTGTTAAAAATTATCCGGCCAACACTATCTTAATTGCTAATACCTTAACACCCGCCATGCTAGCTGAGGTGCCAAAAGGTCACTTAACAGGCGTTGTAAGCGTAAATGGCTCTGCAAATAGCCATGCTTCTATATTAACGCGTGCGATGGGGATCCCTGCCATTTGGGGTATAGAAGATTTACCTCTACTGCAGTTTAATGGCAAACCGATGATTTTAGATGCATTTGCTGGGCGTTTATATATATCGCCTTCGCAAATGTTGATGGATGAATACACAGAGTTACAGCATCAAGATAACCTACTTAATAACCGCTTTTTAGCAGAGCAAGACTCTGAATCAATTACGCTTGACGGTGAGCATGTTAGCTTATTATTAAACGCAGGCCTTGAGCTTAATACCGAGCAAAGTAGCGCGCATATTTGTGACGGTGTGGGGCTTTACCGTACCGAAGCGTGGTTTATGCAAAAGGGTCAGTTTCCTTCGCAATCAGAGCAAGAAAATTGGTACCGAGAAGTACTAACTAGCTATCATCCTAATCCTGTGGTTATGCGTACATTGGATATTGGGGGCGATAAGGTACTCGATTACTTTAACATTACCGAAGAAAACCCATTTTTAGGTTGGCGTGGCATTCGTATTAGCCTTGATCACCCAGAGTTATTTTTAGATCAACTAAAAGCGATGCTTAAAGCCAATATTGGTTTAGGCAATCTAAAAATAATGCTCCCTATGATCAGCGGCACTGAAGAAGTTGATGAGTCACTTGCATTATTTGAACAGGCTTATTTTGAGTTAAGTGAAAAATACCCAGAGCAAACCATAGAAAGACCCGACATAGGGATAATGCTAGAGGTACCTTCAAGTGTATTTATGCTTCCAGAGTGGTCGAAAAAAGTCGATTTTTGCTCAGTAGGTAGTAACGATTTAACACAGTATTTATTAGCAGTAGACAGGGCTAATGCACGAGTTGCCGAACTTTTTAACCCTTATCACCCGGGCGTACTCAGGGTACTAAATAAAGTAGCGCGTGAATGTGAGCAATATGAACTGCCGTTTAGTTTGTGTGGTGAACTAGGCGGCGATCCTGAAGGGGCTATTTTGCTTATTGCCATGGGTTACAGGCGCCTTAGTATGAATTTATCATCGCTTAATAAAGTTAAATGGGTACTTAGGCGTTTAAATGTCAGTGACATGGAACAACTATTAAGTGAATGCTTAGCGCAATCCACAGCCAAACAAGTACTACGTTTAACGCGAAGCTTTATGCTAGAGCATAAATTAGGTGATTTGTTTTACACTCCCAAATAAGCTTATACGCCTAATTAATTGCAATACACAGATGCTATTAGTTTTATAATCCTTTAATATATAAACCTTAAAAGGGTATTTGAGATTACTATGTATGACTTAGGTTTGTTAGTCGCAAGCTGCGCACTACTAGGCTGTATTGTTGGGTTTTTAGCTGGGTTACTAGGCATTGGTGGCGGTTTAATTATCGTTCCAGTTCTAAGCACTCTGCTACTGTCATTTAATGTAACGTCGGCTAATCATGTATTAGTAATTGCTATTGCAACCTCACTCGCTTCTATTTTATTTACTTCAACGTCTTCAGCGCTGGCTCATCATAAAAATGATAACGTGCCTTGGGATATTGCCCCATGGGTTATGTCGGGTGTGGCTTTAGGTGCACTTATTAGTGGCTTTGCAGCAAGTTTAATCCCTGAACAAATATTGCGTACAGTGTTTGCTATAAGTGTTGTATTTATTGCAGCAAGAATGGTGCTATCCGCGCGTAATAAACCGATGTCAGATAAACCGTTACCAGCAGGTCCTATTTTAGGTGGATTTTCTGCGATAATGGGCGGATTATCAGGTTTAATTGGTATTGGTGGTGGTGCTTTAATAGTACCTATGCTTAATTACTTTTCGGTTGATATAAAAAAAGCAATTGGCTGCGCAGCCGCGTGCGGAATTGTTATAGCATTATTTGGCTCTGTTGGTTACATCAGCGCAGGTTGGCATGTTACCGATTTAGAGCATGGTTTTGCTGGGTTTGTTTATTTACCTGCATTATTTGGAATTGTTATTACCTCGTGGTTTGTTGCGCCTATTGGCGCTAAAGCAACTCACTATTTACCTGTTAATACAATTAAAAAAGTTTTCGCGGTGCTGCTTGTAGTTATCGCAATTAAAATGGTTTTTAGCTAAAGGTTTATTTTTTATGGCACTTGAGTTTCCTCAAATTGATCCAATTATTTTTTCTGTTGGACCGCTAAGCGTACGTTGGTATGGCTTAATGTACTTAATAGGTTTTGCATTTGCGATGTGGTTTGCTAATCGTCAAGCGTCAAAGCCAAATTCGGGTTGGACTAAAGACCAAGTAAGCGATTTACTGTTTTACGGCATGTTAGGGGTAATACTAGGCGGGCGTATTGGCTACGTATTGTTTTACCAGTTTAGTTATTTTATAGAAAACCCACTGTATTTATTTAGAATAGATCAGGGCGGTATGTCGTTCCATGGTGGCACACTTGGCGTTATAACCGCCGTCGCAATTTTTTCGTGGACGCGTAAAAAGTCACTGCTTCAAGTGGGCGACTTTGTTGCACCACTCGTTCCTGTAGGACTTTTAGCTGGACGTATTGGTAACTTTATAAACGGTGAGTTATGGGGCCGAGTTACCGATGTGCCATGGGCAATGGTATTTCCAACGGGCGGTCCGCTTGCGCGTCACCCATCGCAATTATACGAAGCATTTTTTGAAGGCTTAGTGCTGTTTTTAATCCTGCAATGGTTTATTAAAAAACCACGTCCAGCAGGGAGTGTAGCCGGTGTATTTTTATTAGGTTACGGCGTGTTTAGATTCTGTATTGAATATTTCCGCCAACCCGATGCACAACTCGGTTTATTTGCCGACTTTATTTCAATGGGACAAATACTTTCACTTCCAATGATAGTGGGTGGTTTAGGCTTATTAATTTGGGCATATAAGCAACCACAACACGTTACACCAGCTAAGGCATAATAAGAAAAGCATGAAACAATATTTAAAATTATGTCAGCGTATTGTTGACGAAGGTCAGTGGGTCGAAAACAAACGTACAGGTACACGTTGTTTAACCGTTATTAATGCCGATTTAGAATACGATGTGGCTAATAATAAGTTTCCGATGATCACGACGCGTAAAAGTTACTACAAAGCAGCTATCGCCGAATTGCTAGGTTATTTACGCGGTTACGACAGCGCTGAGCAGTTTCGAGAAATTGGCTGTAAAACATGGGATGCCAACGCGAACGATAACAACGCATGGCTTAATAATCCTAACCGTAAAGGTGAGGATGACATGGGACGTGTTTATGGCGTACAAGGCCGTGGTTGGCAACGACCAGATGGCTCAACGCTTGATCAGCTTTCCAAAGTTATTAATAACTTACAAAATGGCATTGATGACCGTGGTGAAATAATCACGTTTTATAATCCAGGTGAGTTTGAGCTTGGTTGTTTGCGCCCGTGTATGCATACGCACACTTTTTCACTACTTGGCGATACGCTATACTTAACGTCATACCAGCGAAGCTGTGATGTACCGCTTGGCCTTAATTTCAATCAAATTCAGTGTTTTGTGTTGCTTGCGTTAGTGGCTCAAATTACCGGCCACAAAGCGGGTAAGGCGTACCATAAAATTGCTAATGCACATATTTACGAAAACCAACTTGAACTGATGCGAGATGTGCAGTTAACGCGTGAGCCATTTGCGTCACCTCAGTTAAAAATTAATCCAAAAATTAAATCATTAGAAGACATAGAAACGTGGGTAACACGAGACGACTTTGAAGTAACAGGCTATCAATGCCATGAAGCGATTCAATATCCATTTTCAGTATAATAAAAGATTAAGGAAAACATAAAATGAAAGCAGTGATCCCAGTAGCGGGCCTTGGTACTCGTATGTTACCAGCCACTAAAGCAATTCCTAAAGAAATGCTGCCAGTGGTAGACCGTCCTTTAATTCAATATGTAGTAAACGAAGCCGTTGCTGCAGGAATTAAAGAAATAGTGTTAGTAACGCACTCAAGTAAAAATTCAATCGAAAATCACTTCGATACGAGCTTTGAACTAGAGGCTACTTTAGAAAAGCGTGTTAAGCGGCAATTACTTGCCGAAGTGCAAGCAATCTGCCCTAAAGACGTAACCATTATTCACGTACGCCAAGGTGAAGCAAAAGGCTTAGGCCATGCTATTAGTTGTGCAGCGCCTATTATTGGTAACGAACCGTTTGTAGTTATTTTACCAGATGTAATTATCGACGATGTAGAGAGCGATCTTAAAAAAGATAACTTAGCAGAAATGATCGCTAACTTTGAGAAAAATAAGCACAGCCAAATTATGGTAGAACCAGTACCAATGGCACAAGTGAACCAGTTTGGTGTGGTTGATTTAGGTGATGTTGACTTAAAGCAAGGTGAAAGCTCGCCAATTCTTAATATGGTAGAAAAGCCGCCAGTAGATGAAGCTCCATCAAACTTAGCTGTAGTGGGTCGATACGTATTAAGCGAAAATATCTGGCCGTTACTTGCAAAAACTCCGCAAGGTGCAGGCGACGAAATTCAATTAACTGACGCAATTGCGATGTTAATGGAACACGAAAAAGTAGATGCATACGCAATAAAAGGCCGTAGCCACGATTGTGGAAGTAAAATTGGTTATTTAAAAGCGACTATTGAATTTGCACTTCGTCGCGATGAATTTGCTGATGAATTAAAGTCATTTATTAAAAAACTGATTTAACAGTTAATGTAAATCATGAAAGGCGCCTATATCGGCGCCTTTTTTATGAGTTTTATCAGGCCTGTTTATCTTTCGAGGTTAAATTTGCAGCAGGCTGTTTGGTATTTAGGCAAGGCAGAGCCGATGTAGTGTGGTTATTCCCCATAAATAGGCGATAAGGTAGCATAGATGCCAAACATGCGCTGCCCGAAGGGTTCTGCCTCGGGGCAATTTACTCTTTGTTGCCTACATGGATGTAGGTAAGGGGCGTGAGCAGGACGCGGAAGCTTTACTCGGTTTTTACTTATTCTTACAGGGATGTAAGTCAGTAGAATAACGCAGGAGCAGTTATCGAGCCCACTAGATTACAAACCTCGCGCCGCGATTAAATGGCCCCTAGATTGAACAAATTTTAATCCTGAAAGGTCAACAGGCCCTAGAATAAAATAGGAAAGGAGCCTCTCTAAAAATAAAATTTTTAGGTCATTACAGACATATTGTTATTTATGTTGTAAAGTTTGTGTTAACTGGCATTGAATTTGTATTAAATAATGCTCTCAAGGAAGGGTGGGAGTATGCAACGTTGTGTTTTACAAAACACTGACAAGCATGCGAAGAGCTAAGTTTTATAGCTTACAGCTTAAATAAAGTTAAACGCTTTCTTGTGAGAATGTTTAACTGAAATGTAGTGAAAAACACTGCTTTCAGGACAGCAAATACATGTTTATATATAAAAAAAATAACATTGGGCTTTTACTTAGCTTGCTAATGCTTTTATTTGGCACAGCATGCAGCGTTACGCCTGAAATAAAAACCATTGACGAACAACCTCAAAGTAACTCGCCAGACTACGTCTCAATTACAGCCTTGGAGCTTGCTCAGCTAAAAGATGCTGCAATGCAGTGGCAACAAGCACGCGAAGGTATAGAGCGAATTTTAAGATTAGAAAAAGAAATAACTTACCTCGTAAATCATATTGATATTATAAACAGCAAAGCTATTGCGCAGTCTAATCAAGGGTATAGCAGCAAGTCTGTACGCTCACCTCGAAACACACGTAATGTTAAATCACGCCAACAAGTTAAACAAAACTACAGCAATAAAAAACAAGCTGTAAAATTAAATAAACCAAAACATGTATTTGCTTTGCAGGTAGCTTCGGTTGACTCAGAGCAAGGTGTGGCTAAAGCATGGCAAGAGCTAAATACTAAAGCAGCACCGTTGTTTAGAGACAAAATATTGACTAACGTAGAAACCGCCAAGATAAACGAGAAAATGTTTTACAGACTAAAACTAGGCTCTTACCAAAACTTTAAAAATGCAAAAGCAGACTGTGACGTATTCAAGCTGTATAAACTCGATTGCATAGTAAGTAACTACACCGATAAGCCAGTAAGGCTGTAGTTAAGAAACTTGCTTAAAAATTGTTTATCCATAAAATACACCCTTCATAATTAAATACGTTTAGGGGATAAATAACCCCCTAAACAACGTCATTTTAGGGAAGTTAAATGTTATTAAAATGGAGTTTAGAATGCATGATGCTAATGGGTGTACTTGTTTTATCTGCATGTAACTCATCTCAACAAGTTAAAATGACTCAAGCAACCCCGCAACCGATTCTTATTGAAAAGTCTGATTTAGAGCAGCTCAAAATCTCTGCGGCACAATGGGAAAGCTCTCAACCAAAAGTAGAGGAGCTACTCAAGTTAGAAAATAAATTAACGCGGCTTGCTACTAATCTAAAACAACTGAATGATTCTGATTCTCTAAATAGTCTTGTAAATGATGAAGTCAATAACGAAAGTATATTAAAAACCCACTCGGCATTGTTTGCTTTACAAATTGCCGCTTTTAAAAATAAAAATGCATTGCATAAGAAGCTCAGCGAATTCCAAGAAAAAATACCACAAAATATTATCTCACCCACTGAGATAAATGTAGAAACCGTAAGTGTTAATAACACAACTTTTTATCGATTGAAGTTAGGTGCTTATAGTAATTCAGCGGACGCAAAAAGTGATTGTTTAGCCCTTATAAAGCAACAAGTAACATGTTTTGTTAGCTATTATGTTCAACAACCTTACAGAAGTACGATATAGGCATACAAATTGCTTATCTTCAGTATGTTTTGAAGAGGATGGCAATTATGCGCCTTTTACTGCCTTTATTGTTTTTAAATTTAGCTGCTTGTAACTTGGTGCCACCACCAGAACCAAGTGTGCCTACAAATGCACCTAAAGCGGCCATGGCTCCTTTTACGGTTAATGACTATGTAGTTAATTTAACGTCGCAACTTAACCACCTAAACGGAGCCTTAAATGCTAATGCACGTGTTGGCGTTAGTAGCTTCTTTTATGCAGATGCACTAGATACTAAATTAGTGACAGGGCAGGCCTCAGGATTAAGTCAGCAGATCCAAGAAAGTCTGCTTACACAATTTACTCAACTGGGTTATCACACCGTTGAATACAGACTTGGGAATAACCTCTCTTTATCAGAAAACTCAGACAGTATTTTAAGTCGCGATTTAAGTAAATTACGTAATCGCCAAAATATTGACTTAGTTATCACAGGAACAGTGACTCGCCAGCAGCATGCATACATAGTTAATGCACGGCTTGTGAATATAGAAAATAAACAGGTGCTCTCTGCGGGAAGTACCGAGATCCCAATTAATGTAATGTGGGGCAATGAGAAAATTCAGCAGCGTGACGGACTTTTATACCGAAGCGAATACTAATTTGGAGCACAAAATGAAAAACCTATTAATTACATTATGCTTACCACTGGGCTTTGGTTGCTCTCAAATACTAGGCACAATGAATACAGACACCGCAACACCACAAAGTGAGCAAAGCAACCAACTGGTGAGTAACCAACGCGAAGTTGCAGCGCCTGTTTCTGACGATAACTTATTTCAGTCAGGAATGGCTCCACAAGATAACTACACAAAAGCAACACCGCCAATGCGTAAAAATATTAACCATTATGTGCGTGGCATAATGCAAGACATGGTTGAAAACTTACAGTACGTAAGTGAACAAACACCATTAGCTGTTTCGAGTTTTATTTTTTTAGATGAAGACTACAACGATGGTAGCTTACTAGGAAACCAAATTGCAGAAAGCTTCATGCATGAATTACACAGCTTTGGTGTACCCGTTATTGATTTTAAAACAACTGATTATATGCGTGTTACCTCAACAGGCGACTTTGTATTTAGTCGCGACTATTTAGAGCTAAAACAAGATCAAAACTTTAAGTATGTACTAGCCGGTACGCTTGTAAACCATCAAGGTGGTGTACTTGTTAATGCACGTATTGTTGGGCTAGAAAGTAAGGCCGTAGTCGGTTCTGCACAAGGGTTTATTCCACAGTCGGTTGTTGATGCACTTAATAGTAGCTATCGCACTGATGGCATAATGTTAAAACAAGCAAGCAAGTGAGATAATTATGTATAGTAAATTATTAAACCGCTTTATCGTTTTTTTTGCTTTAGCTAATTTAACTGGTTGTGCCTTTACTCAAAATAATGAAAGTGCTGAAATGAATGCATCTTCAACCACACAAGTAAATTATGACTTAGCAAGCATGCTTAAAACAGCCGAGCAAAAATCAACTCAAGACGATGCTAACGGCAATCAATTTACACCACTTCAGCACCATAAAACACTTGCTAACTATGTAGAGCAAATGGCACTTGATTTGGTTGATACGCTTGAATTTGAAAGTGATACCGACACCAATATTAATATTGCCGTTACTACTTTGGTCGATCTTGATTCATCGCTTACTAAAAGTAATCAATTGGGTAATCAAATTTCTGAAACATTAATTCATCAGTTACAAAAGTTTGGTTATGGCGTGGTTGATTTTAAAACAACCCAAACAATAGATGTAAATAGCCGTGGTGATTTTGCTTTCTCGCGTGATATTGAAAAGCTTAGCGAAGAGCAAATGGCGAGCCATGTATTAGCGGGTACATTAATTTATCGCAGTGATGCTGTTGTTGTAAATACACGTGTAATTAACGCGCATACAAAAAAAATCGTCGCGAGTAGTCGAAAACTAATCCCAATTTATGTACTAAATAAAGAAGATATATACTTATCAAGTAATTAAGTTCAGTTGTCGCTTGATATAAAAAACCAGATGCCGTTATAATTCACACCTCTAAGCACACAGCTTGTTTGTGGCCTCTTAGTTAAATGGATATAACGGCCCCCTCCTAAGGGGCAGTTGCAGGTTCGATTCCTGCAGGGGCTACCAATTAAATTTAATGAGTTATGCTTGAGTAGCACATATGTAGCGTGATGAGTTTATTAAATAGTGGATTACACTCAACTTTTATAATTGTACCTAGCCATTGTTTCACTGATATCAACTAGCATAGATTTATTACGAATAGCCCAGTTAAGAATAAAGTGTAAAAAAAGCCGAAAGGTTTTTTAAAGTTAGCCAATAAAGTTAAGTAGAAAGTAGAAACCTCATCAAATTTGAAATTAATTGACCGCTACATCACTCCTGATTTTTTATAAATGATAAAGATTTCTAAAAATCAGCTTAACTAATGATGCATTAATTTCTCAGGCTTAATATTATATAGTTTAATTGATTTCTTAACTATTTTTAGGCGTTTCGTAGTTAGCTTGAACGTTCTTCAAAGTGATGTAGTTCAAGGCGTTCACATTCAATACCCGTGGTGTTTTACCTCTAAATGAGCCGTAAGCGTGCTGCTGATTGTAGTGTAGTAATGCCGTCATTCAGGTAAAGTTTAACTTTTGAGATCTCCAAAATCCAAATTAACGGTCGAATAAAACTCTTCTTTGTCGATTCTTTGTGGCCTCTTAACTTTACCATTTAAGTGAGGAGAGCCTGATTTGTTGGGACGAAATTTAATGTTATGCTCCATCAATTTGAGCAGTACCTTCTCAGCAAAAAACTCCATTGCGCGATCAGTTTGTACCGTCGTGTTGGAAATGGCATTTCTTCTATCACTTTATCGACAAAGGTAAGTGTATTGTTTGCCGTTCTACGTTTAAAGGCGTCTAACACGCGATATCTAGAGCAATCATCAATGGTAGTGTACTGATAAATTCAGGCGCGACTTTACATGTATCCATCTGAATTTAGTCACTAGGAATAGGCCTTTATTATCGAATGAAGTATTTTTCTTTTGCTGAAAAACTATTGGCTTTACTTCGTATTTGGTCAGGACTTTATGAATTGAGTCAAGTGATGGATGGAAGTTATGCTCGTGTAGAAGCTGATTTTGGAGCTTCTAGCACCCATTTTCTATTTGATAATAAATATTAGTGCTTGGGGGTCTGTGAGTACGTCTATGCTGTTTTCTATGTATCGCTGGTAGCAATTTGAAGAGTAGGTCTAGATATACCAACGACGTCAAACTAGACCCACAACATTGTTTTTTCTTAAAGCTCAATCCACTTTAATAGCTGTTGAGTTTCTTTGTTCATAGAGAGATAGTATATTGAAACGATACCTATGAATCACACAATAACCAGCAACATCTTAAAATACAATCTAGGCTAAATTTCACGGAGTAGGGCCCAAGCCCGCATTACCTTTACTGCGAGTGACCGGGGCAACCTTGAGAGGGGTTAGCTCAAATAAACTCAGTTCCGTATTTCCTCCAATTGACTCGACCGATAGGTCATTTGCACCGGGAGCGCCGAATACAAGGTTTGAAAGTACAACTTCGCCGTTATTTACAAAGACCTCAATGGATGTTGTATCTACAATGATATCCAGCATGACAAAGCCATCGCGCGCTTGTACGGGGGACTTTCGAACCTCGCGGTAAACTTTGGGCATCGCATTGGCTATAGCATCCTTATCGCGTTTGACAAAAACAGTGTCATTCGCAAAGTTGTATCCAACGACAGAAAAGTGCCCATTGCCTTCCTTAAGACGGAAGTGGATCTCTTTAGCATCTGAGTCAGCGTCAATCTTAACCCGGAGTCGGTAGGCATCGGATTGAGGCTGAGGAAGTGCCATCTTCGACGCTTCCATCACCCGAATATTGGATCGAGCTACTGTATTACCCTCAAGTTTGTCGATCGCATTGATGGGCTGCGAGACAAGCTGCGGCTTACCGTCTACAGACCGTAGCATGATGCGCCGTACGATCGAGTTGGCCCCCCCGTGCCAATCATCGGTTGGGAGTTTGGTGGCGTAGGCCCAGTTATTGAGCCAACCAATGGCATAGCGAGAAGCAAGGCGTTCGGCGTCATTGTGGCGTGGGTCTTCCCATGTCACTGCGGCATAAAAGTCGGCGCCAAAGTCTAGCCATTGAGGTTCATCGCTATCCACGGTGAAATTTTTTCCGTCCCATACTCCGGTCCAGTACAGGGTTCCCGTGGTCATTCCTTTTTTAAAGCCGTTCGCGCCAGTTGCCAGCACCCATCGTGTAGTTGCACTGTCACCGTTGACCGACATTTGGAATAGGTCGGGACATTCCAGAATCCCAAGGTCGTCGCGCTCGAACCCAGACTGATACTTCCAATGCTTCAAATCGGGCGACGTGTAAAAGCCGATCTTATGACCCTCAGCCAGCACCATCAGCCATTCATTGCGCGTGTCGTCCCAGATGATCTTAGGATCACGCCAATGCTCGGATCCAGGGTTGTCCATGACAGGATTGTCGTGGTACGCCTTAAATCGATAGCCGCCGTCAGTCGAGACAAAGAGCGACTGGCGCTGTACACCCTCGTGTTGTTGAGTCATGATGGCGATTACAGCGCCAGGGCCGAAGCCTGCAGTGTTATCGATGTCAATTACTGCGCTACCGGTTTCAATGTCGCCGAGGCCGTTCTTGTATTTGTCGATTGCCACACCGTGATCTTGCCAGTGCACAAGATCAACCGAGGTCGCGTGGTACCACTCAGTACCGTTTCCTATGGGATAATCGGCATTGTAGAGGTAATAGTAGTGCCAGATACCGTCAATCAGAATTGGACGCTGGGGATCGTTCATCCAGTGTTTGGCGGGGGTTAGGTGCACCGCGGGCCGATATCTCGCCCAATTAGCTGGGCGCTTGTATTTAGATGATTCTTCTGTCAACAGAGGCAACGGTGAAGAGCTAAACGCTGCTTCAGAACCTAATTCGACGGCCAGCGACATTCCTGAGCAGAACAACACGACCAACACGCAAATTGTCATATACCAGCGACTTGCAAATATTAAAATAAGATTGTGGTTCATAATTCCCCTTATTGGAGCACCGATTACAAAGCAATGTAATTGCGCAAAGGTACTCATTGAGCATGATAGATGATATTGGGCAGTACGAAAAACTTGTAAAATAAGGAAATGCAGTGCTTCAGAAATCACTGCTGTAAAACAAAAAAACAGAGCGACAGTTCGAGAGACTGTCGAATAAGTCGAGCATACCTTTATTTGCCATTTACAAACAAGGGAGAAGAGGATACGCCGGTACATCGCCATCTCCTCTTCCCACTGATAAGGGCTGTATAGATTAATTTACTAAAGCTATTTCTTTAGAGGCTTGATCTGTCCACCCGAATTCACATTAAGGTTTGCAGGGATATCGGCCCAACCACCTAGCCCATAACCATTTACGCTATAGGAATAATCAACCTCTGACGAGTCGCCGTTGATTTCTATCCTGACTGTAGGTGCAAGCGTCCCACCGCGACGAAAATTTTCTTGAGTGCCGATCGTGTCGATGAACGATTGGATCAAGCCCCCAGGCATCACGTAGTGCGAGTACGACTGGAATTGACCTGGATGCTGATTATAGTCTGGCGCAAACGGACTACCCGGCCAGTAGTTGAGGTTCGTTGGGTTACCCAGCACCAGTCCGGATCCCTGGTTCATCGGCTGGTAATCGCTGCGAATACCGTTGCCTACGAAACCATATACGCCCTCGGGGCCAGTAATACCTGTTGCGTATGTGGTGCTGTGGCTAATAGTGAAAAGGTAGTACTTGCCATCTTGTTGGTAGATCTGCGGTCGTTCAGTCTGATCGGTGACACAGTTTGCAGATAGAATAGGCGGCAGAAACTCCCACTCGGTTAGGTCGTCGTTCGTAGCCCTTGCCAGACCGACGTTACCGATCTGAAAGGGCGCACCCGATGCATTCACTTGGGTTACGGTTTCTGCATAAGGGTCGCCGTCCCGGTAGCCAAGGTCGTCCGCATCACACTGTGCAGTTGTCCGGTCCATGGCCGAGTTGCCCTCAAATACCATATAGGTCTCACCTGGATGAGTCGGATCTTCGAAAGTAAACGGGTCGCGGAAGTTATAGTAAGGGTTTTGCTCAGCATTTTGGTAGTAAGTGCCGTCAGCCTCGAGTAGCGACGTAACCTTGTTGAAACCGGTGAATCTCACGCCGTGTTTATTAGCATGCACATGGCCTACGCTTAGCGCGAGCCGAGAGTCGTAAGGCTTGATGTCCGGTCCACCGTCTTGATCACGGTAGAAGGCAACATCTGTGAAAAATAACTTTATTTCGCCACCCGGAAAAATACGCGCCGAGCCTGACCACTGGGTCTGGTGGCTGTAAGACTGGTCTTCGAAAATTTCACCGGTGACACCTTCATCGAACACGAGACCACCATAGGTCCAACCACCATTTTCGGGGCGTTGGTCAGCGGAAATCCCAGCCGGCCGATAGAAGTAGCCGATCTTTGCGTAAACGTGGCGGTCATCAAAGCCAAGGCTACGGTCGGCTACTAAAGAAAAAATGATTTCCTGTCCATTGACACTGTACTGATTAGCATCCTCGTCAGTCAGAGGCCAAGAGTCCCATACCCAGACCTGTTCGTTCGACATGTCAGGGAAGTTCTGCGGGATGTCAGGCATAGTGTATTCTTCAGGCATCGAATTCTGACGTGAACCAGCCGTCGGATCAGACATTCGCTTGATTTGGCGTGCATCAGCCCGCGTCCACTTCGCAGTGAAATTACTCTCAGGTGCAAATGCCTCTTGGGTGTGAAATGTCGGCTCGGGACCCGGCTGTAGATAAGGTTCTGCAACAGCTGCCGTTGTTAAGCCCAGAAATGAACACAGAATTGGGATTGTCGATTTACCTATTTTACTATTCATCAATATCTTCTCACTAAATTAAAAATTGTTTCCCGTAAAAGGATGGCCTCAGCCTAATAAGACCCCTGTTATCCTAGTCTAAATCAATTATTTTGAGTGAAAACCAGTTGTATTCACTTGAATATATGTGACTTTTATAGCGAAATCGATTCGGACAAAGGTTGTCTTCTGGAATTAGCCAGGAAATTCGGGCGTAATAATGCCCGCGCTACATGATGTTAGCTTTTTTACTATATACCACTCTTTTAAAAACTTAAACGATTAAGTTTGTTTTTTGTAATGGTTCACCGATTTAACAATCAAAAACAATCGAAAATATAAATATAAAATACTATTGCATATATGAACTTTCAAATGACCTCGTTAATTCATCTTGAATTAAGGTTCTCTAGTATATGCGGGCTCTATAGTGTTAGTGTTTACTGGCTTTTTTGTAAGTAACTTAGAGGTAGTAATTTAAAAGTGAATATTAATATTAAAAAAATAAGTTTTTATGCTTGAAAGTTATCATCATTCATTTAAATCTTAACGAAAAAATAATGTATTAATTCTCACGCGGCACCTGTTGAATGAAGGCTTAACTTAATCGATTAAGTCGTTAAGAAGGAAGTTATAATACTTTTTATGCTAACGCTTATGCATTAGAAGAATGAATACCGATTAAAGGATCCCGTGTTGTTATTTTTCGATGAGTCAAAAAGCGATGCCTACCCATAAAATACTGTTGCTTCGAGGCTTGAGGAGCTTTCCTGCTAAGGTTTTAATCTGCAGCATGACGCCAATTAACTCGAAGTGCCCCACTTAGTAAATTAAGTCGCACTAGGTAATTTATCGAACACCACTGCTGAGTTTTTATATCCCAAACATTTTCTTGGCCGAAAGTTAAGGTCTCGTTGAGCGCCAGCAATTTGCTTTGCTGCGATAGGGATCCGTTAAAGTTTTTACTTACCTTAAGTTTTTAATATGGGTTTTATTTGGCGAGGGGGGGGGCAGTTTTTTAGTTTGTTTGCTACCAGCCATGGTCACAGAATTTACTGGTATTACCTACTGTGATCGTGAGGAAATGATGACGGTAGTATCTTAAGATGCAATCATCGCCCGAACTATCCCAGCAGAGCTTTTAGCAGTCACTTTGCGTATCGGATACATTTTTCTTCGACGTTAAATCATACTAACTATGCCCTTCTACCTTGCTCGCCAAACACTAGGTACACATACTAGCCACTGTTAAAAAATTATTTTTAACAGTGGCTAGTCGGCACTCAATACTAACACTATTGGTGATAATAACGTGCTTTGCTAGGCTACTTTTCGCCACGTAATCTATCGCGCTGCATGAAAACATAAATCAACTTATGGTTGAAAGTATGATCAATAATTTTACCCACACCCGGAATGAATTCAGGATCCTAACTTTGGTTCAACCCAAACTCAACTGAGGCTATAGTCAATACTAATACACTATATTTCGCTGCTAGGTAGATAACAGCTTACAACTAACCATCACTTGTAATTTTATCAATCAATTCGCTAAGTACAGCTTCAGCTTTACTTGTTTCTACTTGGCAAGTACCTGCATTTAAATGGCCGCCGCCGCCGTATTTAAGGCACAGTTCGCCAACATTGGTGTTTGAACTGCGGTTAGTTATTGATTTACCTATGGCATACACTACATTTTGCTTTTTAAGGCCCCACATTTTATGAATCGAGATATTGCAGTCGGGGTACATGGCATAAATAACAAATCGGTTTGTGGCGTAAATTGTTTCTTCCTGAGTTAAATCAAGGACTACTAAGTTTTTATGAACGGTAGCGCATTGAGAAATTTGCTCTTTGGCTTTTTCGTTATGCTCGTTATATAAAGCAACACGTTCGGCTACGTCTTCCATTTGTAGGATTTCTTCGATGCTCTGATCTTTACACGCATCAATCAGTTTCATCATTAATTGGTAATTTGAAATTTTAAACTCGCGAAAACGGCCAAGTCCAGTTCGCGCATCCATAATAAAGTTCATTAATACCCAATCGGTTGGGTTTAATATTTCGTCTTTTGAAAACTGAGCAGCATCGCCTTTGTCTACCGCGTCCATCATTTCAACAGAAATATTTGGAAGTTTTTCAGCGCCGCCATAATAGTCATAAACTACGCGAGCTGCTGATGGGGCTTTTGGGTCAATAATATGGTTTTTTATGTCGCTTGAGTTGCGAACGGTTTCGCTAAGGTGATGATCGAATGCTATATGACAGCCTGCAACGTAGGGGAGGTTGGTCGTAATGTCGTTTTCGGTAATGTCTATTTTGCCATCTTGCATGTCTTTTGGATGAACAAATAAAATATCGTCAATTAGGTCTAAGTCTTTGAGCAATACGGCACAAACTAAGCCATCAAAATCGCTGCGAGTGACTAGTCTAAATTTATTATTGGGCATAGCTATTCCATCTTTTTAATTGAATTATCAATTAAGTGTAACAGCTAAAATTTTTTTTGAGAGGTCAGCTTAAAAAAATTATAAAAAAAAGCCAAAACGTTAGTTTTGGCTTTTGCTTAGCAAGTTTGTATGTGTGGTAAATAGGCTATGCGCCTGGGCCACATTCCATACATGAATTTACAATGTCTGGGCCAAATTTAAGTTTGGCGTTTAAGTCGCGAAGAGCGGTGCGTAACCCTTCTTCAATTACTGGGTGGTAAAATGGCATATCAAGCATTTCTGGTACGGTCATTTTGTTGCTACCGAGCTTATAACCAAGATGACGCATATAACAACTTTACACCGATAATAAGTTTTTAGTGGACTGTTGAACAATGTCCATTTGTTTGTGCATTAAATCTCGAACAGCCCTGAGTTCTCGGGGATAAATATAGCCTCCAGAGAGTATATCTAGACTTAGCATTTCAGCTAACCGGCGTGCATCACTATGCTCGTTGGTATATTTTTAACCAGAGTATTGCTGGGTTGCAGCTGGATTCGCTAAGTGAAGTTTAAACTTTGCAGCTATTAATGCATCAACTAACCAATACAAATTAAATGTTGATTCAACAACAAGTCCTGCTAGCTTGTATTTATAAGGGGCTAAAAAGATAAAATGACAGAGATGTCATTATTTAAACGATTGCAGTTAAGCGTTTCACCCTGTTCATTAATGATAGGAATTACACTATTATTTGAATGCAAGTCAACTCCACCCCACCATATAGTTTTATACTAAGCTCCTCTGATAACGTTTATGTCTTGGTCAACACAACTATATCGAAAAACTCTAGGAGCTTTGTATATGATCATCAAATTTTGACTTTATACATCACAATTTTGCCTTGTCATTGTGCTATTTTCTTAGCGCTATAATAGATCACTTATTTAATGCAATTGCTATTAGTTGATTGAGCGTAGCCCATTTTTGTTTGTTCCTTTTTTAGTCTCTTTCATCAGTTTTTGTTCAGTTTGCTTATTATAGTGTGTCCCTAGAGTAGATTATTAATTGCTCGAGCTTGGGTTAGTATATGCTTTCACCTTGCTTTTGCTCACTCAAAAGAAAGGGAAATACGATAATGAAACAAATGGCTTCTTTTTTTCATTTATTAATGCGCGCTTTTTTACCGATCAGTGCATTGATTGTGTTAGTGCTAGTTCTGTTTTTAAATCCTTATAATTACCTCTCAATATTCGTCATCATTATTGCTGGTTTTTTTGTGGCACTAGGCATTAAAGACAGGTTGCAAACTAGTAGCACGTTGCTTAGAAATTATCCGGTAATAGCATGGATAAGGCACATATTTTACGACTTACGACCATTTTTACGCCAA
The DNA here is from genome assembly GCF_014163875.1 of Pseudoalteromonas sp. SR43-3. Taxonomy (NCBI): domain Bacteria; kingdom Pseudomonadati; phylum Pseudomonadota; class Gammaproteobacteria; order Alteromonadales; family Pseudoalteromonadaceae; genus Pseudoalteromonas; species Pseudoalteromonas sp. SR43-3. The sequence continues at coordinate 58,481 of NZ_JACJEC010000022.1, forward strand.
TACATTGTGGAGGATGATTTAGAAGGTACACCTTACAGTTTTGAAGCGCGTAATCTTATTTATGCTCGCTCGCAAGGTAAAAGTGATACGCGGCCTTTAGGTACAGAACGCAACGTAAAAGAAGATGGTTATACGTGGGTTTGCCACTCTATGGCACCTAAATCTCAGCCAGATACTAAGCCAAGGGTAACTATTGGTAATGAGCAATCTAGCCAACCTTATGAAGCATCCTTATTAAATATATCGGCAATGAGCTTCGGCGCATTATCGGGTAGAGCAGTTGAGGCATTAAATAAAGGCGCTAAAATAGGCTGTCTCTTGATCACAAGTCTGACTCAAGAGATTTTGCTAAATCGTAGCCTTCCAGGATGGCTTGTAACTTAAGCCATCCTTGCCATAACACTTTCACAGATGCACGCCCTGTGCGCTTGGTA
>NZ_JACJEC010000023.1:0-56062 GCF_014163875.1 Pseudoalteromonas sp. SR43-3
CCAAGCGCACAGGGCGTGCATCTGTGAAAGTGTTATGGCAAGGATGGCTTAAGTTACAAGCCATCCTGGAAGGCTACGATTTAGCAAAATCTCTTGAGTCAGACTTGTGATCAAGAGACAGCTAATTAGCGCCTTTTTGATTATTGTTTAATTTTTATAATTGCCACTCTCTGGCTATCAGCTCACTTGGTTGACTCGTTAACCACTCTTGCGGGCGTAAGTAATACTGATATAGGTTAGCTTCTGGGCTACTTGGCTCTGGTTTATAGTTATATTCCCAGCGTGCAAGTGGTGGCATAGACATTAATATAGACTCAGTGCGCCCGCCACTTTGTAATCCAAATAAAGTGCCCCTATCCCATACTAAATTAAACTCAACGTAGCGCCCGCGACGATAAAGCTGAAAATCACGTTGTTGCTCTGTGTATTCGTCATTTTTGCGACGTTCAATAATAGGTAAATAGGCATCTAAAAATCCATTACCCACCGATTGCATAAACGCAAAACTCTTTTCAAAACCAAGTTCGTTTAAATCGTCAAAGAATAAACCGCCTACTCCGCGAGTCTCATCTCTGTGCTTTAAATAAAAGTACTCGTCGCACCAGGTTTTGTATTTTGGATAAACGTCGCTGCCAAAAGGCGCACAAATGTCGTGAGCAACTTGATGCCAATGTTGTACGTCTTCTAATACTGGATAAAAAGGAGTGAGATCAAACCCGCCACCAAACCACCATATTGGCTCTTCGCCTTCTTTTTCGGCTATAAAAAAGCGCACATTGGCATGACTTGTTGGTACATGAGGGTTTTTAGGGTGAATAACTAACGACACACCACACGCATGAAAGCTGCGCCCTGCAAGCTCTGGTCTGTGCGCTGTTGCCGAACCAGGCATTGAAGCGCCAAATACATGAGAGTAATTAACTCCGCCTTGCTCTATTACAGTGCCATTAGTGGTTACGCGTGTACGACCACCACCGCCTTCTGCTCGCTGCCAGTTATCTTCTATAAATTTAGCACTGCCATCTGCAGCCTCCAAACCTTGGCAAATAGTGTCTTGCAAAGCCATAAAGTATGCTTTTACTTGATTTAATAATTCGCTTTGCATATTAACCTCTAAATATTTTGCCAGTCATGGCGTCTTTTATTGTGCTTGGTTGAGTATTACCACCTAACGGCTCGTCAACGTAAAAGCCAACTTGTTCTGCAAATTGCGCTTTGGCTTGCTCAATACTAATTACCGTTTCTTGACCGGTTAAGTTTGCACTGGTTGATACTAATGGCTTACCAAACTCTTGGCACAAACGCTTTACTGTTGGATGGTTTGTTACTCTTACCGCGATGGTATCAAACTGCCCTGTGAGCCATTTAGGCGTATTTTTAGATGCAGGCATAACCCATGTAATTGCAGCAGGCCAACTCGAAAAAATATCAGCGCGTTTATCCATTGGTATTTTTGCATCATCTACGTATTTTAATAATTGTCCGTAGTTATCAGCGATTAAAATAAGCCCTTTTTCAACCGGGCGCTGCTTAATAGCTAATAGTGCCTCAACGGCTTGTTGATTATCTGGATCACAACCTAAACCATATACAGCTTCTGTTGGGTATAAAATAACTTCGCCTTGCGTTAAGCATGTTATTGCAGTGGGCGTATTTGAAAGGTCTGACAAAGTAGTCTCCAGATATAATTAAACGTTATTCAGTTGGGGTGAGCTTATGCATGCAGCTTTTTTGTGGGCATTGCAATAATATGCCGTTTGCCATATTTCTTTCTATGACGATAGGCCAGTCACATTCAGGACACGGATGTTCAACCGGTTTATTATTAAGCGTGTATTTACAACTTGGGTAGCAATCACAAGAATAAAATACTTTACCAAACTTATTACTGCGCGCGACTAAATGACCTTTTTTGCATTTAGGGCAACTAGGCAAAGTATCTTCGCTTTGCTTTTCTTCATTTTCGTTAGCAATGTAATGACACTCTGGATAGCCCGTACACCCAATAAACATACCATAGCGGCCATTTTTAACCACCAGCGGTTTGCTACACTCAGGACATGCTGAATCTTCTAATATTTTGATTTCGTTACTGTCGTGATGTGCCAGCGGCCTAATAAAGTCGCATTTGGGATAACTTGCGCATCCTAAAAAAGGGCCTGATTTACTATTGCGGATCACTAACTCTGAACCACACTGTGGGCATATCTCGTATTCTTTTTCGAGGGCGTGCTTGTTCGCCGAGAAAAGCGAATGGTCGATTTTACTCATGGTGATCCTAATAGGTTGGTGAATTTTCGCCTAATATACCCAAACCACTTAAAGATACAAGCAATGCCGTGCTTATCCTTTTAAGTAATTTGAGTACAATCAAGATAATTATCTCTAATGAAGAAGTTCGCTGGGTTCATCAAAAATCAAATCTTCCATTTGCTCATATGCCTCTTCAGAGCCAGGAACGTTAAACAAGATCATAAGTACAATCCACTTTAAGTCTTCTAGGCTTATAGTAGGTTTATCGAGAGAGGCTAAACAGTCCATTACCATTTCACGTGTTACATTGTTAATTACGCCTATTTGTTCAATAAACATTAAAAAGCCACGACACTCAGCGCTGAGCCTTTGGCATTCACTATCGGTAAATATACGCACAGCATCTTTAGGGTTAGCAATAAGATAAGGAGACTCATCGCTGTGTTGTAAATCGGCTAGTTGCTCTAACCAATCAAGAGCTTTAAATATCTCAGGCTTATTAAAGCCAGCACGCAGTAGCTCATCGGTTAACTCATTTTGCTCTGCAAATATATCCGCTTCGCTATGAATGTAATTTTCAAAAAGATACAAAAGAATATCAAACATATTACCTTCCTGCGCTTAACTTGATGTAACCATCTAACACTCGCTCAATCTGATCGTCTAATTCTAAATCGAGCAACCTACTGAGTACTTTATCTATTGGCCACTGCGCACGACGCACAATGTCATCTACACTGGTTACTTCAAAGCCAATACTATTTAAAACTTCACATTGAGAATTGGCTTGAATCGGCTGCTCTTTATTAAATACATTATTGTCGTAAGTAAAACTCACCTCATCAAGAATGTCAGCCACGTTTTCTACCAGCTTAGCACCTTGCTTTATTAAAAAGTGACTTGCCTGCGCTAACGGGTTTTTAATAGAACCCGGTACTGCAAATACCTCTTTATTTTGTTCAAGCGCATAGCGTACTGTAATTAACGAACCACTTTTAATTTCAGCTTCAACAATAAGCACTCCTAACGATAACCCAGAAATAATACGATTACGGCGCGGAAAGTTGTGCGCATGAGCAGCTGTGCCTGGTAAAAACTCACTCACCAGCAAACCGCTTTCTAAAACTTGGTTTGTTAATAGTTTATGGCGTTTGGGATAGTAAATATCAACCCCAGTACCAAGCACCGCTATGGTTTTACCTGTACCAGCAAGAGAGCCTTTATGTGCTGCACCATCTATTCCCCGCGCCATACCTGAAGTAACCGTAATACCCGCCAAAGTTAACTCGTATGCAAATTCTGAGGCTATTTCAAGCCCGGTAGGTGTAGCATTACGGCTGCCTACAATTGCAATCTGTGGAGTTGATAATAACGAGACATCTCCCCTGCAAAAGAGTAATAAAGGCGCACTGGCAATCTGCCGGAGATCTTCTGGGTAAAGCGGATCAAAAATACAGACAACAGTAATGTTGTTCAGCGCTATTAATTGCTCATAATGACTGACTTGTTGCCAATTGGTGTTGAGTAAATTGCTCGCTTGATTAGCGGTTAACCCAAGCTGTAAAAGCTTGTCATGAGATAAGTCGAATAACGACCCAAGGGAATAGTTTGTAGATAGTGCTAAAAGGGTTTTTATACCCAACCCTTTACACATATAAAAGGCAAGCCAGTGGGCTAGCTTGCCAGATGACTGATCCATGCTCTCTCCTAGAGCACCGACTCGCTACTTCTTAATGAATAACTGCAATATCTCCAATGCGAATTGGGTGCTGGTTTTTAGTTATTAATGCATAACTTACTTTGTCATACACTTTAAAGACAATTAGCTCACCAACTTTTTCTTTAGGCATGGTCCACGTTGTGTTTTGTTCGTCAGACTCATCACCAAATAATTGGCTCACATCAGATAAAAGCTTCTCATATTTACTAGAATCTTCTGGGTAACGAGGGCCACGAGGACCATCAATAACCGTTGGTGATTGACGCTCTAGATCTAATACATGACCCGCTTCTATATTTTGTTCACTGCCTAAGTTTAGCACCACAACATCCATTGTGCTGAATTCTCTAACTTCGCGTGGTGAAGCAATAATATTACCTGTTACAGGTTCTGAAGGGCGGTGTATATCAAAGTACGCAGGAAGCATTTGGCCTTCCATTGCCGGCATTAAAAAATCACCTTGCTGAATTTCTCGTTTAACAGACTCAACGCGTAATGACGAAGGCACGCCATTTTTCTCATCGCCCGCTCTAAAAGCACGTGCTATACCCACGTAAGATGCACGCGTTGCTAACACTTCACCGGTTAAATCAGTGTAGGGGTCACCTTTATGGTAAATAGCATATGCTTTATGTACTTGTAAGTCGCCTTTAACATATAAAATATGACCTAGCGTTTGTGTTTTAGTATTTTCGTTTGCACCTAAAATATAAGGTTTACCTTTAATATCGTCACTGTTCATTGCTTGCTCGTAACTGATATAAGGTTTGATCATTTCAAGCGGCAAAGTAGTAATAGCATCACGCCCTTTTGGTGTAATACGACCCTGAGGAGATAGCTTTCTATATCCTTTATTGATCACTAAACGTGGGTTTCCATCTGCATCGTATATCAACGCTAATGCATCACCGGGGTAAATTAGGTGTGGGTTGTCAATTTGTGGATTCATTTGCCAAAGTTCAGGCCATAGCCAAGGCTCATCTAAATAGATGCCAGAAATATCCCAAAGTGTATCGCCTTTTTTTACAACATACTGTTTTGGTGCGTCTTTTTTTATTTTAAGTACATCAGCAACTGCGGGAAACGCAGCGCTTAACGTAAGCATGATTGCAAGTAGTGGAGATTTCATCGAGCTTCCTTGTATTGTTTTTTCATTATTATTGCCCAAAACCTGTTAAAGGTGAACGCGAATGGCTAAAATAAGAGCATACAATACCCTAAATTAAGCACAAGTGAAAAAGGTAACTATGGCTAGGTTAGAAGTTTTAAGATTTCCAGATGAACGTTTACGTACTGTAGCAAAAGATGTTGTACAAGTTGATGACACAGTACGCCAAATTGTAAAAGACATGCTAGAGACAATGTACGATGAAAATGGCATTGGTCTTGCGGCCACGCAAGTAGATATTCATCAACGAATCGTTGTTATTGATGTATCAGAAGAGCGCAATGAGCCACTGGTATTAATTAATCCACAAATCATTAAAAAAGACGGCTCTACCGTTAGCGAAGAAGGCTGTTTATCAGTACCTAACTCGTATGCAAAAGTAGATCGCGCAGAAACAGTAACAGTCGCTGCACTTAACGAAAACGGTGAAGAATTTGTACTAGATGCAGATGAATTATTGGCTATTTGTATTCAACATGAACTAGATCACCTTCAAGGTAAGCTATTCATTGATTACTTATCTCCATTAAAGCGCCAACGTATTCGTAAAAAGCTTGAAAAAGAAGCCAAGTTTGCAGAACAGTAATAAGCACCTTAGGAAAACTCAGTGACTCAACCATTACGCATTATATTTGCCGGTACGCCGGACTTTGCCGCACGTCATTTACAAGCGCTGATACAAAGCGAACACCAAATAGTGGGTGTATATAGCCAGCCAGATCGCCCTGCAGGTCGTGGTAAAAAATTAAAAGCCAGTGAAGTGAAAGAGCTAGCGCTTGAGCACAACTTACCGGTTTTTCAGCCACAGTCATTAAAAAATGATGAAGCACTAGCTGAGCTAACAAGCTTAAATGCCGACATTATGATTGTTGTAGCATATGGTTTAATTTTACCTAAAGCTATTTTAGAAGCGCCACGTTTAGGTTGTTTAAATGTGCATGGCTCTATATTACCGCGCTGGCGCGGTGCTGCACCTATTCAACGCGCAATTTGGGCAGGTGATGAACAAACCGGCGTAACAATAATGCAAATGGATGAAGGGCTAGATACCGGCGATATGCTACATATAAGCCGCTGCCCTATTAGCACAACAGAAACTAGCGCAAGCTTATATACAAAGCTTGCTGAGCTAGGTCCAGATGCGTTAATTGAAACCATTAATAAATTAGCTAATGGTGAGATCACCCCTGAACCTCAAAACGATGAACTTGCTAACTACGCTAAAAAGCTTTCTAAAGAGGAAGCTGATATCGACTGGTCCATGAGTGCGCTTCAAATCGAGCGAAACATTCGCTCTTTTAACCCGTGGCCAATGTGCTTTACCCAAATGGGTGGGCAAACAGTAAAGATTCATCAAGCGCAGGTTATGCTGCAATCAGGTGATCCTGGGCAAATTTTATCAAGCGACAAAAATGGCGTAGTAGTGGCGTGTGGCGAACACGCTTTATGTATTACGCAATTACAGCCGCAAGGTAAAAAACCAATGGCAATTAACGACTTTTTAAATGGTCGTAGTGACTGGGTTACTCCTGGCACAATATTAGGCGAAAACAATGAGTAATGTTCCAAACGTACGAGCGCTTGCCGCTGAAACTTTATATAACGTAGTTGATAAAGGCGCATCGCTTAATCAAGAACTTCCATTTGCAAGCCAAGGCTTGCCGCCTAAAGATAAAGCGTTGCTACAGCAAATTTGTTATGGCGTTTTACGCTACTTACCGAGCCTTGAAAATTACTGCCAACACTTAGTAGAGCAGCCATTAAAAGGTAAACGTAGAATATTTCAGTTTTTATTATACGTAGGTATTTATCAACTGCAGCATATGCGCGTACCACCTCATGCTGCCATTTCAGAAACGGTTAACGCACTGGCTCAACTACGCGCTTTAGGATTAAAAGGACTGATAAACGCCATTTTACGTAGCTTTCAGCGTCAACAAGCTGAGCTTGAAGAAAAAGCGAAGCTTATTCCGGTATGTTTATACAACCATCCAAATTGGTTTATTAAACAGGTGCAAACAGCCTACCCAGATAGCTGGGAAGCACTACTTGAAGAAAACCAGCAACAAGCGCCAATGTGGCTTCGTGTCAATCAAGCCCAATTTAGCACGCAAGAATACAGTGACATGCTCAGCGCTAACGATATTGAACACACCTTAAACCCTGATTTTATTGATGGGATTAAGCTTGCCAAACCACGTGATGTATTTTCGTTACCTGAGTTTGATACAGGTGCATGTTCAGTACAAGATGCTGCAGCACAGTTGGCAGCCCGCTTTTTAGAACCTAAAGCAGACGACTATATTTTGGATGCCTGCGCAGCCCCTGGCGGTAAAACATGTCATATTTTAGAGCTTGCTGATGCTGATGTACTTGCACTTGATAGCGACTCAACTCGCCTTGAACGTGTTAAGCAAAACTTAACTCGTATTGGCTTAGGTGCAGACCTACAATGTGGCGATGCATCGCAACCACATACCTGGTGGGATGAAAAATTATTTGATCGTATTTTACTTGATGTGCCTTGTTCGGCCACTGGCGTAATTCGCCGTCACCCTGACATAAAATGGTTACGTCGCGCATCAGATATCGAAGACTTAGCCAAGTTACAAAGCGATATTCTTGATAGCATTTGGCCACTGTTAAAACCAGGTGGCACATTGGTATATGCTACGTGTTCGGTTCTTCCACAAGAAAACCAACAGCAAGTTGCTAAGTTTTTAGCTAATAACGATGATGTAGAACATATACCTCTACACGAAAACGATACCGTAACAACGCCAGGTTTGCAGTTACTGCCCGGTGAAAGTGATGGATTTTATTACGCTAAGCTAGTTAAAAAAGCCTAATAGCCGTACACTAAATAGTTAGCCATTTATGAAACATTAAATGGCTATTTTTTTAATTAAATTATGATCAATACCACGGGTAAATAATGAAAATAATTATACTCGGTGCCGGGCAAGTTGGTGCTACGCTTGCTGAAAACTTAGTTGGCGAACAAAACGAAATTACCGTTGTTGATATAGACGGTAACCGATTACGTGAACTTCAAGATAAGTACGACTTACAAGGGGTTATGGGCCACAGCGCGCATCCTGATGTATTACGCCGCGCAGGTGCTGAAGATGCCGATATGATTATAGCGGTAACCAGTTCAGATGAAGTGAACATGGTTGCATGCCAAGTGGCATACAGTATTTTTAAAACGCCTACTAAAATTGCTCGTATTCGCTCAGAGCAATACTTAAAATACCGCGAAAAACTTTTTCAAAACGATGATTTACCAATCGATCATTACATTGCTCCCGAAGCACTGGTCACTAAGTATATTCGCCGTTTAATTGACTACCCTGGTGCTCTGCAAGTATTGCAGTTTGCTGATGGCATGCTCTCGTTAGTAGCCGTAAAAGCTTACTATGGCGGTTTACTTGTAGGTTATGCGTTATCTGCACTTAAAGAACATATTCCTAATGTAGAAACTCGTGTTGCCGCTATTTATCGTCAAGGTAAAGCAATAAAACCATTGGGTACCACCGTTATTGAAGCCGATGACGAAGTATTCTTTATTGCCGCTACAAAACATATACGCGCAGTAATGAACGAGCTACAAAAACTTGAGCGTTCGTACAAAAAAATTATGATAGCTGGTGGCGGTAACATTGGGGCAGGCCTTGCCCGCTCACTTGAAAAAAACCACACCGTTAAACTAATTGAACGCAGTAAAGAACGTGCTGAGCAACTCTCAGAAATGCTCGATAACACGGTCGTTTTTTGTGGTGACGCATCTGATCAAGAACTGCTCTCAGAAGAGCATATTGAACAAGTAGATGTGTTTATTGCCGTAACCAACGACGATGAAGCAAACATTATGTCAGCCATGCTTGCAAAACGTATGGGCGCACAGAAAACCATGGTGCTTATCCAGCGTGGTGCTTACGTTGATTTGGTACAAGGCGGCGAAATAGACATTGCCATATCGCCACAACAAGCAACAATATCAGCGTTATTAACGCACGTACGCCGTGGTGATATTGTTAATGTGTATTCACTGCGTAAAGGTGCGGCAGAAGCCATAGAAGCGGTTGCTCATGGTGATGAAAGCACATCTAAAGTTGTTGGTCGCGCGATTGCCGACATAAAACTTCCAGCGGGTACAACTATTGGCGCAATAGTACGTAATGACGATGTACTGATAGCTCACGATGATACAATTATTATGTCGGGCGATCATGTCATTATGTTTTTAATCGACAAAAAACATATTACCGTTGTAGAAAAACTATTCCAAGTAAGTGCTATATTCCTTTAACTAGTTACGCTAATTAGTTAATTTAAAATACAAAAAAGCCGCTGACTAAGGCGGCTTTAGTGGAGTATCTTGGAATATTGATTACTGTACCTTTGAAAACTCTTCTTTAGAGATTTCACCATTTCCATCAGTATCTAAATCATCAAAAATCTTCACAAGTTGAGGGTTAACCTTCGCTTCTTCCATTGTAATCGCACCGTCGCCATCTGCATCAAAAGAGGCAAAATCTACTGCAGCATATGCTGCTGATGAAGATGCTAAAACGATAACTGCAAGTGTTGTATTGAATGTTTTCATAATAATATTCCTAGTAATATGGGAAGTCCTTTTCAAAGATCCCTGACTGTGAAAAATGTTTAATCTGAAAAAAGATTAGTAATTAGCGAATTCTTCTTTAGAAAGCTCGCCGCTACCATCTGTGTCTAGCTCAATAAATTCAGCCATTAAATCGGTATCGACTGCCGCTTCGCTTGGGCTAATTGTGCCGCTACCATCGATATCAAGGCTGTCAAAATCTGATGCTGCAAATGCAGCTGAAGAAGATGCTAGTACTATAAGTGCTAATGCTTTATTTAAATGTTTCATAACTTAATCCTTCAATGTTCTATCAAAAAAATTGCTTCGTTTAACTTAAAACGTAATTTTTCACTTCCTTGTTATCCTCTTTCGTAAGCTCCCTTGCCTACTTAGGTTGTCTTTGGCAACTCAGGATAAATACTTTTTAATTAAGCTTCTGAAAATTCTTCTTTTGATAACTCACCATTTTGGTCAGTATCAAGCTCAGAAAACATGCTCATTAATTTTGCGTCTACTGATGCTTCTGCTTGGCTAATTGTGCCACTGCCGTCTACATCAAGTGTGTCAAAATCTGTTGCTGCAAAAGCGGCTGAAGAAGATGCAATAGCGATAAGTGCTAAAGTTTTATTAATGCTTTTCATAATATGTATCCTTCAAATTTATGTGTGTGCGATTAAGTGTTTCACTTTGAATCATGATTTCGTTCAGTACACCCTGACTATTACAACTTAAATGCCAACATTGAAAAGCCATTAACTTTCAACAAGTTAAAAACAAAACATACAATAAGTAGGAATTTTCAGAGTCATTACTGTTGCCTTTTCGCAACACGCTTTAGAGGTGAAAAACTAAAGTCATTAAAAACAAATAGTTATGTTTATATAAAAAGATACATTTTAAAATGTAGAGCTATAAAAGGAGGGATTTTAAAAAATAATTAAGGTTAATTTTAACGAAGTAGCTATAACAACAAAAAACAAGCCATAACAAAAAATACGTAAAACATTGTTTTATCTGAATAATATTTTTAATTATATAAAAACAAAAAAACACTTTATAAATACTCACGTAAAACGACATTTTGTTGCAAATAAGCGAAAAACGATTTAGTCAACGGTGGGATCAAGCGCAGATGGGTCTATAAAATGCTCTTTCATAAAGGTTTTCATTTCATCCTCGCTTGCTAGTAGCTTAATTCCGCAGTGCACACCTGCGACATGCTCTTTAACACTGCAAATTTCACCTTCAAAATCTTTATCACTACTATTGAGTACGACAGTGCATTGCATATCTTTAATACCTTCAGCTTGCTGATCGCCTCTAATATCAAACATTACACCAGTGAGTGAAATGTCCTTAATAAGGCCTTCAAGCACTCTATCGTCACTTAGTTTTAGCTTTGCAGGTAACAAGGTAGGTATGCGTGTTTGCGAGCGTAGCGCAAATAGCTGCACTTGCTTAGGAAAATTAATAAAGACGAGTTTAGCGGGATGAGAGGCTACTGACATAATTTGCTGGCGAAACGCAATAACTTGCCCGCCACTGCCTTCAATCAGTGCTCTTACAACAACCATTACACCATCACGTAAATAGTCACTCGCTGCAGGTAAACGCTTAGCATTGGGATAATTTAAAATAATAAACTGTTTATCGAGTAAACCAACTAATTCAGTTTTAACACGCTTACTGCTTGTAGGTGTTAATATTTCTAGGTCAACTAAACTGCCTACACCTATATGCTTTAGCTTTTCTAAATTTGTTGGCATATCCCTTTTTCCAATATTTTGTAATTTAAAACTTAAGCCGCTCGTTTATCCACGCCAAAAAGTAGGCGTAAATAACACTAATAAAGTAAATATTTCTAGGCGACCAAACACCATTGCAATAGTAAGCAACCATTTAGCACCATCGGTTATAGCACCATAATGCGACGCTACATCTCCTAAGCCAGGCCCTAAGTTATTTAAACAAGCCGCAGTGGCTGAGAACGCAGTTATGTTATCCATACCCGTGCCCATAAGCGCTAACATGATAATAATAAATACAAGCGCATATGCAGAGAAAAATCCCCACACGGCTTCTACTACTTTGTCTGGCAACGCCTTACGACCCAGCTTGATTGAATATATAGCCCGTGGGTGCACTAAACGATTGAGCTCACGCACGCCCTGCAAATAAAGTAAAAATACGCGCACTACTTTCATACCACCACCGGTAGAGCCTGCACAGCCACCAATAAAGCTCGAAAATATAAGTAAAATAGGTAAAAACAAAGGCCATGTTGAAAAGTTATCAGTAGCAAAGCCTGCTGTTGTACTCATTGAAACAGCTTGAAATAACGCCTGATCGAGGGTTTCATCGCCATTAGCAAATATTTCGTTAGAGGAAAGTACGGTAAAACAAATAACCACCAGCGCTAATTGAATACACAAAAACACCTTAAACTCTGGGTCTCTAATATAAACTTGTATATTTCGGCTCGCCACTGCGGCGTAATGCAGGGAGAAGTTAACAGCGGCAATAATTAAAAAGAACACACAAATAAAGTTAATTACAGGGCTGTCAAAGTGCCCCATGGAGGCGTCGTAAGTAGAAAAACCACCTATCGCCACCGTTGAGAATGCATGGCATATAGCATCAAACCACTCCATTCCCGCAGCCCAATAAGCCAGCATACAAGTAATAGTCAACGACACATAAATATACCAAAGGTGCTTTGCAGTATCGGCAATTCGCGGGGTCATTTTAGAATCTTTTACAGGCCCTGGTATTTCAGCGCGGTACAACTGCATACCACCAACACCTAGCATTGGGAGTATAGCAACAGCGAGTACGATTATACCCATACCGCCAAACCACTGGAGTTGCTGGCGATAAAACAATACCGACTTGGGTAAATACTCAATACCGGTAAGCACCGTAGCGCCGGTGGTTGTTAAGCCAGAAAATGCTTCAAATACCGCATCGGCGAGCGATAAGTTAGGTTCTTGTAAAAAGATAAGCGGCAAGGACGCAAACGCCCCAAGTACCAGCCAAAACAAAACAACAATTAAAAAGCCTTCACGTGCTTTTAAATCACCGTTTTCATGGCGGTTTGGGTAATAAGCCATCATGCCAATAACAACACTAAAGATAAATGCTAAAACAAAAGGAACACCACCACCGTCTTTGTATATTAAAGACACCAGTGCCGGAGGCACCATGGTAATACTAAACAGCGCAACAAGTTGGCCAAGAATTTTTATGATGGTACGAAATTGCATTTAGCTTGTCGCTTTTATTATTAGTAAATTCAGGCTGAGTAGTATCAACCAAATTAAATAGGGTCAGTATGCATTATATGCAATTTGTGTAGGTTATTACTCTTTAATAGTTAACTCAACTGCGCCGTGACTTAAATCAAAAATATCTTTGACTGCTTGCTTGGCTTCGCGGCTATCGATTGTAATCACCCACTCAATATTAGCAGTAAATTGCTTATCAATATTAAGCACTTGATACTTTGTTTTTAATAACTGCTCAATCGCGCCTTGCATGCTGTACTCACTACTCCCAGTAATTTCAACGCAGGGAACTTTAAGCACCGTTTGCAATTTTACTAGTGCATTATTTAATGAGCCACCATAAGCACGTACTAGTCCGCCGGTGCCTAATTTTATGCCGCCAAAATAACGTGTCACCACGGCAGTAATTTCGCCAAGGCCCGAACCCACCAGCACATTTAGCATAGGCTTTCCTGCAGTGCCATTAGGTTCACCATCATCCGAAAAACCATAAACATGGCTGCCACCGGGGTTGCCTGCCACATGTGCCCAGCAGTTATGACGTGCATCGCTATACTTTTCTTCAATGCTTTTAATAAATGTTTTTGCTGAATTTAAATCGGGGGTGTGTGCAATGTGGACTATAAACGTACTTTTTTTTATTTCTTCTTGATGAAAAACGTCAGCAGCAGGATATTTATATTCAGACATATTAAAAGCTCAATTAAAAATGGGGCCTAAAGGCCCCGTTCATATGCATATTTTAACGTTTATTCGCTAACTCGTCTTTATAGAAATTAATCGAGTTCTAAATTACGCGTCATATTCTCTAGGCTATCTTCGTGAACAATAATGTTATCTTCAATACGAATGCCGCCAAATGGTTTAAATGACTCTACCTTTTCCCAGTTAATAAACTGCTTATTATCGGTTTGCGCTAAATCATCAAGCAGTGAATCAATAAAGTATAAACCTGGCTCAATAGTAAACACTTGGTTTTTTTCGATCAGGCGAGTACAACGCAAGAACGGATGCCCTTCAGGCGATGGTTGATGTGTGCCCTTTTCGTCACTCATAAAACCGCCCATATCATGCACTTGTAAACCTAGGTGATGTCCTAGTCCATGCGGGAAGAAAGTAGATGTAATTTTACGCTCAACAATTTCCTCCGCGGGTAGGTTAACAATTTTAAAGTCACTGAGTATTTGTGCGATACGGTTATGGCATTCGACGTGTAAATCACCATAAAGCATACCCGGCTTTAAACCTTTACCTAACTCGATTTGTTGAACAGTCATCGCTTGTACAAGCTCAGCAAACTCACCCTGCTTTTTAAAATCATACGTACGAGTAATATCAGCAGCGTAACCATTAAAGTTTGCACCGGCATCAATTAAAAATGAGTTGTGGGTGTGCGGCACTTTTGGATCAAAGTGCGTGTAGTGCAAAATAGCGCAGTTTTCGTTAAGCGCAACAATGTTGCCGTACGGCATTTCATTTTCGCTTTGACGTGTCGCCATTAAGTACGCTTGCTGAATGTCGAACTCGCTACCACCATTAAAGAATGTATCGCGTGCAGCTTTATGCCCATCTACTGCAATGCGGTTAGCGTTGCGTAAACATTCAAGTTCGTACTGGGTTTTATAAGCGCGGTGGTAATGAAAATAGTTAAGTACAGGCTCAGGGTTCATAATACTAAAACCAAGTGCTTGCGCTACTTCAATGTATTCACCCATGTAAGCATATTTAGCTTTATCGTATGGTAATAACTTTTCTACTTGATCAGGCTGAAGTAGTAGCTCTATATCAAAGTACTCTGCCCAAAAGTCGCGAGGCTCGTCTGGTACTTTATGCCAAAAATCTACCGGGCGATAAAATATGAGTTTTGGCTTGTCGCTGCCATTTACCACAATCCAGCAATGAGGATTATCAATAACCGGTAACCATGCTTTAAACTGTGGATTAACTTTAAATGGATAATACATATCATCTAAAAACTGGCGCTTAGCTTGGCCTGAATGAATTACTAATCCTTCTAACCCTTCGCTATTACAAATTGTACGAGTACGCTGTTGCAGTGTTGAAATATGTTCGGCGTATAAAACGGCTAATTTATCCATTGTTAATCCATCTGTTAAATTTAACTTGCTATGAGTCTATCACTTATACCAATTGCATTAAATTAATGATCTATTATAGCGATAAGAAAATAGCTTAATAACAAGGCTAAAATTATGATACATAGTTGTTCTATATAAATAATTTTTAACGCAGTTATTGAGTTATTTAATACGCTAGAATGATCATTTTTTTAATAAAATTGGTATTACCCTCAGCGCTCAAAAAAGGGGGATATTTAACATGTAAACATCCCCCTTATTAATACCTATACCTATCGTGTTAAGTTATTGGTAGATTGGTATCATATATTCAACCGCCCATTTTCATTTCGAGTAGCGGCGCTAATACATTACCTTCTCGGCCCATTCTTGTATGGTAAACCTGCCTGTACGCAAATACATTTTTTACGTAATCGCGGGTTTCGCGATACGGAATAAGCTCTACCCATAACTCAGCCGGAATAGCGTCATCAGGTAACCAACGCTTTATACGGTGATAACCCGCATTATAAGAAGCCGTAGCCAGCACTTCATTGCCATGGTTTTTCTTTTTTAAGTACTGTAAGTAACTCGTACCCAACCTAATATTTGTTTTAGGTTGATATAAACGACTACTTGTCACACTGCCTTTATTTACATACTCAGCAGTACTAGGTAATAACTGCATTAAACCACGCGCATTAGCATGCGAGCGCGCATCTGGCGCAAAAGAGCTTTCGCGCCTTGCAATAGCAATACTCCAAGCAACATCTATCTTGCTACGTTTACTGTAGCGCTCAAAAACATCTTGAAACGCAAACGGAAAACGTTGCTCTACATTATCCCATGCTTTAATTTTTGCTAAAGTAAAAATAGTACTGTCGTGCCAACCTAAGTCGGTAGATAACTGTGATGCTGCCAGCTTTTCTTCATCGCTAGAGGTATCCGTTAAGTAATTCCATTCACGGCGCGCCGACGTAAAGCGCTCAATATCATAAAGTGCTTTTGCACGCTTAAAGCCTGGTGCATTACTCACTTTATCTACAAGTACCTTATCGACTGCTAAAGGCTGATTATTTAAATCAACGGGCAACCCCAAACGTGCTGCGGCTAAAAAGCCGTAATAATCACGATTAGCCGCTACTTTTTTCCAGATGTCGTCTGCTTTTTGTTGCTCGCCACGTTGTGCATAGCTATAAGCTAACCAATATTGCTGACCAAGACTTAAATTTTCTTTACCTGTAAAAAATGCAGCAATCCCTTCCCAATCTTGGGTTTTGAGCATATTGCCCAGTTGCCACTGAATAAGCTTGCTGTCTAGTCGCTCTTTTGGCACTTTATTTAGCCAAAAGCTCGCTTGTTTATGCCCGCTAGAGGCAAGTGACAATGCAAAAGTGTAATACACATCCGCTTTTTCTTCATCGCTGTACTTAAATATTTTTTCTAGCTTTCCCCATGCTTTTAAAGCTAGCTCTTTATCGCGCCAAACCAAACGCTTAACACCATAAATAGCTATTTGCCCTTCTTTAGCCGACTTGTTTTTATATCTATATAATCCAGCGGCTGCGCTTGGATCTTTTCGCACTTTTAAATATAAGTCAGCTAAGTAACGCTCCTTACTTGGTAATAAAGTTTTTAAGTAAGGTAATAAGCTTTGCGTTCCGCCTTGTGCAGCAAGTGTTACACGCTTCCAAACCGTTTCTTCTTTCATGTAGCCTTTTTTACGCCACGTAGAAAATAAACTATCACAACCATTAGGTTGCGATTTACCTACAGCCCATAAGTCGGTCACCTGATTTAGAATTGCCTTTTCGGGCGCACCTAAATCAAGCTGAAAATCTAAATAAGTACAAGTAAGCTCCGTATTAGACGTATCACGATAGTTGCGGATATACGCCGCCTTTTCGTTGTTATCTTTTAAATACTCTAACCACGCTTTACGGACCGGCCACTCAAGCGGCGTATGCTGGTATATATTTAAATATTCTTCTATTTCTGCCTGATGTTTAATGCTCGGATGGCGTTGCCAATACGTTTTTTCAACATAAGGTTTTAACGGATGATTTAGGTTACTAACCGCTTGTTTAAAGTCTTGGTAACTGCCGTACCTTACTTTTTTTTCGGCATCTAAAAATGCATCGTTATCAATACTTGCCTCGGCAGAATGAAGAGGGAAAATGAATGCAGCTGCCGCAATGCTTAATAAATATTTTTTCATAATGTCCTTTAATAAAAAATTAAAGTAGTGAATAAAAACTTTTCAACCACCTTAGCACCAAACCAGCTATATTTTAACCAGTCGATTGTAACCGAGTTAAATTTTTCGTTGCATTTTTAATTTAAAGCAAGCACACTGATTGAAATGCAAACTCATCGTACCAGTCTTAGTTCGTCAACTAGGGAGAATAATAATGTTATATAAAAGCGATTCCTTTGAAGTTAGCTTCCTAAAGGAAAACATCGCCGAGTTTAAGTTTTGTGTTGCAGGTTCTGTAAACACACTATCTCAAAAAACTCTTTCAGATTGCGCAGCAGCATTAAAAGAATTAGCCGCCAATACTGATATCAAAGGCATGATTTTTACCAGTGATAAAGACCACTTTATTATTGGTGCCGATATCTTCGAATTTTTACCTACATTTACTAAACCTGAAGAAGAATTAGTAGTGTGGATCAAAAACGCAACCGACGTTTTTGATGCAATTGAAGATTTACCATTCCCAACTCTAAGCGCTATAAACGGTATGGCACTTGGTGGTGGTTGTGAGTGGGCACTTGCTACCGATTATCGTGTGGCAAGCGAAACAGCTAAAATGGGCCTACCAGAAGTTAAACTTGGCATAATGCCAGGGTTTGGTGGCACAGTGCGCTTACCACGTATCATTGGCGCCGATAACGCGATGATGTGGATTACCTCAGGCGCAGAAAACCGCGCAGCAGATGCCCTTAAAGTAGGTGCGTTTGACGCGGTAGTTAGTGCTGACAAACTTCTAGAGTCAAGTGTATCAACACTTGAACTGGCGATTGCTGGCAAGCTAGATTGGCAAGCAAAACGCAACGTAAAACTACAGCCACTTAAATTAAACCGTGTTGAGCAAGGCATGAGCTTTGCTATGGCAGAAGGTATGGTAATGGGTAAAACCAAAGGCCACTATCCTGCACCGGTTATGGCTGTACGTACTATTAAAGCAGCGGCAAACTGTACTCGCGATGAAGCAATGGCAATCGAAAACGCTAACTTTGCTAAATTAGCACGCACACCAGAAGCAGCTGCACAGACAGGTATATTCCTAGCTGATCAATACATTAAAGGTAAAGCACGTAAATTTGCTAAGCACAGCGATGTAGAAATTAAACAAGCCGCTGTATTAGGTGCTGGTATTATGGGTGGCGGTATTGCATACCAGTCTGCTTATAAAGGCACACCTATTATAATGAAAGACATCCAACAAGATGCGCTTGATTTAGGTATGGGTGAAGCATCTAAGTTATTAGGTGCAAAAGTTAAGCGTGGTCACATGCCAATGGAAAAAATGTTGGCAACACTTAGCAAAATTAAGCCAACACTTAACGAGTCAGACCTACAAAGTGCCAACATCATTGTTGAAGCCGTTGTAGAAAACCCTAAAGTTAAGCAAGCAGTACTCGCTGATCTTGAAAAGAACATGCCAGAAGGCACTGTACTTACTTCAAACACATCGACTATTTGTATTGATTTACTAGCACAAGCGCTAGATAAGCCAGAAAACTTCTGTGGTATGCACTTTTTCAACCCTGTGCCAAAAATGCCATTAGTAGAAATTATCCGTGGTGCAAAAACCTCAGATAAAACAATTAATGCAGTAGTTGATTACGCGCTTAAATTAGGTAAATCGCCAATTGTTGTTAACGATTGCCCAGGCTTTTTTGTAAACCGTGTTTTATTCCCTTACTTTGCAGGTTTTAGCAAATTAGTGGTTGAAGGCGCTAACTTTGCAAAAGTAGATAAAGTAATGGAAAACGTATTTGGCTGGCCTATGGGTCCGGCTTACCTACTTGATGTTGTAGGTATTGATACAGCGTTCCATTGTACTGGCGTAATGGCTGACGGTTTCCCTGAGCGTATGGCGCGTGCTGATAAAGACCCAGTGACTATTTTTGCCAACGAAAAACGTTTTGGTCAAAAGAACAAAGCCGGTTTTTATAAATACGAAACAGATCGTCGCGGTCGTCTTAAAAAGTCTCATGACGAGACAGCAATTGAGCTATTAAGTCCAATTACAGACGCACCAAAAGAATTTGATAAACAAGAAATCATCGACCGTTGTATGATTCCAATGATTAACGAAGTGCTACTGTGTTTGCAAGAAGGCATTGTTGCCTCGCCGCAAGAAGCAGATATGGCATTAGTTTACGGTGTTGGTTTCCCTCCATTTAGAGGCGGCGCGTTCCGTTACTTAGATCAAACTGGTTTAGCTAACTTTGTTGCAGCAGCAGACAAATACGCTCACCTAGGTGCGATTTACCAAGTATCTGAACAAACTCGCAAGTGGGCCGAAGAAGGTCGTGTTTTCTATAAGGTGGAAGGTTAATATCATGAATAATCCAGTAATTGTAGATTGTATCCGCACACCAATGGGTCGCTCTAAAAGTGGTGTATTCAAACATAAACGTGCAGAAGACTTAAGCGCACATTTAATGAAAGGCTTACTAGATCGCAACCCTGCAGTTGATCCTGCATCAATTGACGATATTTATTGGGGTTGTGTACAGCAAACATTAGAGCAAGGCTTTAACGTAGCACGTAACGCATCATTGCTTGCCGGTATTCCGCACAGCGTTCCTGCTGTTACGGTTAACCGTTTATGTGGCTCTTCTATGCAAGCATTGCATGACGCAGCACGCGCAATAATGACAGGCGCTGGCGACACTTACCTAATTGGTGGTGTTGAGCACATGGGTCACGTACCTATGACTCACGGCAACGACTTTCACCCAGGCTTAGCAACATCAATTGCACAAGCGTCTGGCTCTATGGGCTTAACAGCAGAATACCTTGCAACGCTTCATGGCATTAGCCGTGAGCAACAAGATGAATTTGCTTACCGTTCACATCAACGTGCACAAGCTGCAACTGTTGAAGGCCGCTTCCGTCGCGAAATTTTAGCAATGGAAGGTCACGATGCAGATGGTTCGCTTATCTTAGTTGAAGACGACGAAGTAATTCGCCCAGAAACAACAGTAGAAGGTCTATCAAAGCTTCGCCCAGTATTTAATCCTGCATCAGGTACGGTAACAGCCGGTACTTCTTCAGCACTTTCTGACGGCGCATCTGCAATGTTAGTAATGAGCGAAGAAAAAGCAAAAGAACTTGGTTTACCAATTCGTGCGCGCATTAAAGCAATGGCAGTCGCTGGTTGCGATCCATCAATTATGGGTTACGGCCCAGTACCAGCAAGTAAAAAAGCACTTGCACAAGCCGGTATTACAATTGATGACCTAGGCGTAGTAGAACTTAATGAAGCCTTTGCAGCACAATCATTACCTGTAATGAAAGATTTAGGGTTAATGGATGTTGTTGACGAAAAAGTGAATTTAAATGGCGGCGCAATCGCACTTGGTCACCCACTGGGTTGTTCGGGTTCGCGTATTAGCACATCGCTTATTCACTTAATGGAAGACAAAAATGTACGATACGGTTTAGCAACTATGTGTATTGGTTTAGGCCAAGGCATTGCAACTGTATTTGAACGTGTTCAAGACTAATTAGTTTAAACATGTAAAACCATCTTGGTGATTAAAAAGGCGAACTAATTTTATTCAGTTCGCCTTTTTTATTAGCTTCAATTTATAAAACGTCCCTTTATCAAACAAGCATGTAACAGCGTAATTATGTGATCGGGCGTATTATTAAATAAAGCATTTTGAAACTGCTAAAAGCATTAAGTAAAATAGTTAAATTACACATAAAATTGCGTTAAACTGCCAAACTTATTAATTGCTATACCTAAGCACTCGCGTACACAGCAATCACTTTAATTAAACAGGCCAATTTATTATGAGCTTTGATAATCCCGATCACCAATTAGATGCCATAGGCCTTCGCTGCCCAGAGCCAGTAATGATGGTACGTGCTGCTATTCGTAAAATGAATGACGGTGAAACGTTATTAATAACTGCTGATGACCCGTCAACCACTCGCGATATTCCGAGCTTTTGTACGTTTATGGATCACACGCTGGTAGCTAAAGATGCAGAAGCAGCACCGTATAGATATGTGGTGAAGAAAGGGCTTTAAACTCACGTAGGTCGGGTTGAGTTTTACGAAACCCAACGTATTTAATAACCACCAAAATAGTTTTGCTCGCCACACATGTTGGGTTTCGCTTCACTCTACCCAAACTACGAAACCCCCTTGGTGTTAATGCTGAATAAATCCTACAACGTCCTTGCCACAAATCCATCAACCCACTAGGGCTATTAAATAGCTAAAAATCACTTCTTCGTTATCGTCACTTGTGGCTTATCGTAGTCACTGTAATCAATACTTACTATGTACGTGCCTTTTATTGCTGGTGTAAAACTAAAGTAGTTATAAATAGTATTACAGTCTGCGATAGCTGGCTGGCCCAGTGTTAGCTTTTGTCCTGCTGGTTGTGCGTCGCTGTAACCACAGTTGTAACCTTCACTAAAATCGGCATCGGCTATTTTAAATTCGTACACTTTACCTGGGGTCGAAAATTTAACTTGCGCTTGATAAAGCGCAGGGCCAACTGGCGCAAACTGATACTGGGGTTCTGCATCCCACAATGTAAAGTCGCCACGTAAGTAAATTGTGCGGTCAAGCTCTTGCTGTGGCAATACATCGTTAATCGAAATTTGGCTTGTACAGGCAGTAAGTAAACCAGCAATTGCTAAAGTTAAAATTCGTTTCATAGAAATCATCAATGGGTATCCTTTGCATACAGTGAAAACTAAAAAGCCAGCAAAACGCTGGCTTTTAAAATTGCTAATCGGTGTTATTTTTGTAAAACAGAAATATCTGCAATACCTAAAAACAATCCGCTTAGCTGGCTTAATAGCGCAAGACGATTTTGCTTAACAGCTTCATCGTCGGCCATAACCATTACGTTGTCAAAAAAGTTATCAACACTTTCACGAATACCCGCCAATTGGCTTAATGCTTCTTGGTAGTTTCCATCTGCGTAAAGTGGTGCAAGGTCAGTGGCAAATTTTGCTACTTGTGATGCCAATACTTTTTCGGCGTCGTCGCTTAATAAGCTCTCATCAACACTACCTTGGCTGGTAATGTCGTTTTTAGCCAGAATATTACCTACACGCTTATTAGCTGCTGCAAGCGCTTCTGCTGCGTCTAATGTACGGAAGTGGCTTACGGCTTTAACACGGCGGTCAAAATCAACAGGTTTAGTCGGACGACGTGCAAGCACTGCTTGAATTACGTCTACTTCAATACCTTCGTCTTGATACCAAGCACGGAAGCGCCCTAGCATAAACTCAAATACGTCAGTTGATACATTTAAGTTAGTTAACTTGTCGCCAAACAATGTTTGCGATTTAGCTACTAGGTCTAAAATATCAAGTGGTAGTTCTTTTTCTACCATGATGCGCAGTGCACCAATAGCAGCACGACGAAGAGCAAATGGATCTTTGTCACCTTTAGGTGCTTGGCCTATACCAAAAATACCCACCAGCGTGTCAAACTTATCAGCAATCGCTACTGCGCAGCTAATTAAGTTTGTTGGTAAGTTATCACCTGCAAAGCGTGGCATGTACTGCTCGTTTTGCGCTACGGCTACATCTTCGGCTTCACCATCGTGGCGAGCGTAATGCATTCCCATTACACCTTGCACGTCGGTAAATTCCATAACCATTTCAGTCATTAGGTCAGTTTTACTTAATAAGCCTGCACGCTGTGCTAGGTCTTTATCAGCACCTAATTGCTCAGCAATATAACCTGCAAGTTCACTAATGCGCTCAGACTTATCTTTAAGCGTACCAAGTTGCTTTTGGAACAATACGCTATCAAGCGACTCTAATCGGCTTTCTAGGGTTTTCTTTTTATCTGTTTCAAAGAAGAACTGTGCATCGGCTAAACGCGGGCGCACTACTTTTTCGTTACCAGAAATAACCACACTTGGATCTTTACTTTCGATGTTAGATACAAACAAAAACTTATTTAAAAGTTTGCCGTTTTGATCTAATAACGGGAAATATTTTTGATCGTCTTTCATGGTGTAAATTAACGCTTCGGCTGGTACATCTAAAAATGCTTCTTCAAATGTTGCCGTCAAAGTAACTGGCCACTCTACAAGTGATGTTACTTCTTCTAGTAAATCTTCATCCATTGCAACAACAGCGTTAACTGCGCTTGCAGCCTCTTCTATTTGTGCTCGAATTTGCGCTTTACGTTGCTCGTAATCAGCAATAACGTAAGCAGATTTAAGTACGTCAAAAACTTCATCTGCATGGTTAATGCTAATTTTTTCTGGGTGATGAAAACGATGACCCTGAAGCTGGTTAGTTATTTGCTTACCAAGAATTTCGCCTTCAAGTAGCTCATCACCAAATAAAATAGTTACTGTATGTACAGGGCGAATAAATTGTGTTTTATTCGCGCCCCAACGCATTGGTTTAGGGATTGGTAATTTACTTAATGCTTTTGTGATTGCATCTGTCATTAGGGTTTTAGTTTCTTGCCCTGCTACTTTAGCAATGTGCAATAACCAAGCGCCTTTATCAGTTTCAAGTGTTTGTGCGTCTTTTACTTCAATACCACAACCACGTGCCCAACCCATTGCTGCTTTTGTTGGGTTACCTTCGCTGTCAAATGCTGCCTTTGTTGCTGGGCCACGCTTTTCAACTTCTTTGTCTTGTTGTTTAGCTTCAAGCGCTTTTACTTGTAAACCTAAACGACGAGGCGATGCATACCAGCTTACGCCTTGGTGTACTAATTCTAATGTTTCTAGCTCTTGAGTTAAGTTTACAGCAAAGGCTTCTGCTAATTTACGCAGTGCTTTTGGTGGTAACTCTTCAGTGCCAATTTCTACTAATAAATTTTGTGCTGACATTTTACTTATCCTTACACAGCGGGAAACCAAGCGCTTCACGTTTGTCATAGTAACTTTGTGCACACGCTTTTGATAACGCACGAACGCGTAAAATATAACGCTGACGTTCGGTTACCGAAATTGCGTGGCGTGCGTCTAGTAAGTTAAATGCGTGCGATGCTTTCATTACTTGCTCGTATGCAGGTAGTGGTAAGTTAGCTTCAATTAACTTTTGGCTTTCTGCTTCACACTTATCAAACTGTGCAAATAAGTCTTCTACGTTTGCATGTTCAAAATTATAAGTAGATTGCTCTACTTCATTTTGATGGAACACGTCGCCGTATGTTACGCGCCCTAGTGGACCGTCTGCCCATACTAGGTCGTAAATGCTATCTACGCCTTGAATGTACATTGCTAAACGCTCTAGGCCGTAAGTAATTTCGCCTGTTACTGGTGAGCACTCTAAGCCACCCACTTGTTGAAAGTAGGTAAACTGCGTTACTTCCATGCCGTTTAACCAAATTTCCCATCCCAAGCCCCATGCGCCTAGCGTAGGTGATTCCCAGTTATCTTCTACAAAGCGAACTTCGTGAGTAAGGGTATCGATACCCATTGCCGCTAATGAGCCTAAGTAAAGCTCTTGGATGTTATCTGGTGATGGCTTTAAAACTACTTGGAATTGGTAGTAATGTTGTAGGCGATTTGGGTTTTCACCATAGCGGCCATCCGTAGGACGACGACACGGCTGAACGTACGCGCTCGACATTGGCTCTGGGCCAATAGACTTTAAAAATGTTTGCGGGTGAAATGTCCCGGCGCCCACTTCCATATCAAGTGGTTGAATAATGACACAGCCTTGCTGCGCCCAATAATCCTGTAAAGCCAGGATCAAACCTTGAAAGGTTTTTACGTCATATTTTTGCATATTTGGCTTTTTACTATCTAAGAAGTAGCGTGAAAATTACCCTTAGTATACCGTGTGTACACTCAGGTTTTAAGCAGTTTGTGTAATTGAAAAAATAAAAAAGGAGCCATTAGGCTCCTTTTTCGGTGCAAGTGATATTTTTACACGTCTAGATTAACTACGCGTAGAGCGTTAGTTTCGATAAACTCTCTACGAGGCTCTACTTGATCACCCATTAAGGTGGCAAATAATTGATCCGCGCCAACAGCATCTTCAATCGTTACTTGTAACATACGACGAGCACTAGGATCCATTGTCGTTTCCCAAAGCTGGCTTGGGTTCATTTCACCCAGTCCTTTATAGCGTTGAATGTAGATCCCGCGCTTAGATTCTGTGATCAACCATTCCAAAGCATCCACAAAGTTATCAACAGGTTTTGTTTTCTCACCACGTTGAATATAAGCACCTTCTTTTAGGATGTTTGCAATGTTAGTACCAGTCACAGCAATGCGTTGGTAGTCACGTGATGCAATAAAGTCATAATGAAGTACATGTGCTTTATCAACACCGTGCTGACGAATATTCACAACCGGGTAATACATATTACGCTCAGCGTCAAACTCTGTGCCTGCATGGAAAATAGTTGCATCTTCATCACGTGCAATCAGGTCATCAACTAACTCTTTTGTCCAAGCAATTACTTTAGCTTCGTCAGAAAGGTCATCAGTTTTCAACTCTGTTTGGTAGATTAAGCGTTCCATTACCGTGTTAGGATATTTACGCTTTAAACGCTCAATAACTTTAACTGTATTTTGGTAATCGTGAACGACTTTCTCTAGCGCTTCACCTTCTAGCGCAGAAGCATCTGCACTTGGATATAAAGCAGCATTATTAAGTGCAAGCGACGTTAAGTACTCTACTAATGCTGGATCATCTTTAATATAACGCTCTTGCTTACCTTTTTTCACTTTATAAAGTGGTGGTTGAGCAATATAAATATAACCGCGTTCTACAATTTCAGGCATTTGACGATAGAAGAAGGTTAGTAGTAACGTACGAATGTGAGAACCATCCACGTCCGCATCGGTCATGATGATGATACGGTGATAACGTAATTTCTCAGGGTTATATTCGTCACGACCAATACCACACCCTAATGCAGTAATTAGTGTTGCTACTTCTTGCGAAGATAGCATTTTATCAAAACGTGCTTTTTCTACGTTTAATATTTTACCTTTAAGCGGAAGAATAGCTTGGTTTTTACGGTTACGTCCCTGCTTGGCTGATCCGCCAGCAGAGTCCCCTTCCACTATATATAGTTCAGATTGTGCTGGGTCTTTTTCTTGGCAATCAGCTAGCTTACCTGGTAAGCCTGCTAAGTCCATTGCACCTTTACGTCGTGTCATTTCACGGGCTTTACGCGCCGCTTCACGTGCGCGTGAGGCATCAATAATCTTACCTACAACAATTTTGGCATCAGTTGGGTTTTCTAGTAAAAACTCAGTGAATTTTTCAGCCATTGCTTGTTCAACCGCAGATTTAACTTCACTTGATACTAGCTTGTCTTTAGTTTGTGATGAGAACTTAGGATCAGGAACTTTAACACTAACAACAGCCGTTAAGCCTTCACGGGCATCATCACCGGTAGCATTGCTGGTTGTTTTAGCTTTTTTGTTAAAGCCTTCTTTTTCCATGTAGTTATTAAGTGTACGTGTTAGCGCTGATCTAAAACCGGCTAAGTGAGTACCACCATCACGTTGTGGAATATTATTTGTGAAACAGTAAATGTTTTCTTGGTATGCATCATTCCACTGCATTGATACTTCAACACTAATACCATCTTCTTCACGTTCGTGAGTAAAATGGAACACACCTTTATGTATAGGTGTTTTATTACGGTTTAAGTATTCTACGAAAGCTTGAATACCACCTTCATATTTAAAGTGGTCAGATTTATTTTCTTCACGCTCATCATTTAAGATGATGCTCACACCTGAGTTTAGGAATGAAAGCTCGCGTAAACGCTTAGCTAAAATGTCGTAATGAAAATCTAAATTTGTGAATGTTTCAGCGCTTGGCCAAAAACGTAATTCTGTACCAGTTGTTTCTGAGTCACCAATTACAGCTAAAGGTGCATCTGGAACACCCATAGTATAAAACTGCTCATGAAGCTTTCCTTCACGACGAACAGTCAGTTTTAGTTTTTCTGAAAGTGCATTTACAACAGAAACACCAACACCGTGTAAGCCTCCTGATACTTTATAAGAGTTATCATCAAACTTACCACCGGCATGAAGTACCGTCATAATAACTTCGGCTGCAGATACGCCTTCTTCTTCATGGATAGAAGTTGGTATACCACGACCGTTATCTCGAACTGAGACAGAACCGTCTAAGTGAATCGTTACATAAATATCATCACAATGACCTGCTAAGGCTTCATCGATCGAGTTATCAACGACCTCAAACACCATGTGGTGTAAGCCTGTGCCATCATCGGTGTCCCCAATATACATTCCAGGACGCTTTCTTACTGCGTCTAATCCTTTAAGTACTTTAATACTCGACGAGTCATAATTCTCAGACATGGTTAATCCCACTTATCTTGTTATTAGGTTGCCATGTTTCACGTGGAACATTTGTAGTTCTCGTTGCATGGGTTCCACCACAGCAGAAATACTTTCAGATAAAATTGAAGAGATAAAAATTTGAGAACTACAGTGAGCAAGTAATTGTCCCACTTTCTCTTTTGTATCTTCGCCTAATTCTGAAGGTAGATCATCTATTAGCAATATAGATTGCTTATCTGTCTCTGACTCAATTAAGCTATTTTGCGTAACTTTCAACGCATACAATAATAGCTTCAATTGACCGCGTGAGAATGTATTCTCCACACTGTTGCCAGCGACACTAAAACTAAAATCGGCCTTATGAGGGCCTTTACTTGTAAACCCTTGGCGAGCATCTCGCTCAAAGTTTTGCTCTAACGCATCTGCAAGAGATTCAGTCTCTTTCCAGCCGGCGCTAAAGGTCATTTCTAAATCACGTACAAGCGTCAATTCTGCACACATTTTATCAAAAAATTGCTGCTTAAACCTACTTATATACGCCAATCTTAATTTATTTATTTCTTCAGCCAGTCTAACAAATTCTTTGTCCCAAAACTTAATTTGGTCAAAATAATTCTTGGGCTTAGTTTTTAATAATGCATTACGTTGTTTAAGTACTTTATTAAATGATTGCCACAAAAAAAAGAACTCATGTTCCACGTGGAACAAACCTAAATCTAAAAACTTTCTGCGCTCTTTAGGTCCACCAAAAAACAAAGAATAACTCTCTGGTGTAATAACTTGTACAGGCATAAGTTGAGCGAGTTCTGATATCTTACGGCTCGCCTTACCTTGAATTTTTAAATTAGTCTCACCCGTTTGCGTTTTACTAATACCAATTGGAATTGATAAATCGTGTATTGTTTTACGCCCGTGAATTACAAATTGCTCTTGCTGGTGCGCAATAATACTTTTGTGTTTTGGAGTACGAAAAGATTTGCCATGAGAAAGGTAATATATAGCCTCTAAAAGGCTGGTTTTTCCGCTGCCATTTTCACCATAAATTATATTAACGCCGTTGACTGGTTCTAGCGTCAGCGCCTCAATATTACGAAAATATTTGAGGCTCAAATGACTTAAGCTCATTATGTATTTATAGTCTTATAAACGCATAGGCATAACAACGTACATTGCTTCTTCATCGCCTGCACCTTCAATTAATGCACTGCTGTTTGAGTCGGCTAATGTAAATAGTACGTCTTCTGTTTTTAATGTGTTTAGTACATCTAATACGTAAGACACGTTGAATCCTATTTCTAGGTCCGCGCCTTCGTAACTTACTTCAACAACTTCTTCAGCTTGTTCTTGCTCTGGGTTATTGGCAGTAATTTTTAATAAACCGTTTGATAGGTTTAAGCGTACACCACGAAATTTTTCATTCGATAAAATAGACACTCGTTGAAACGCATTTCGTAACCATTCTCGATTAGCTGTAATTACTTTGTCGCCACCACGTGGTAATACACGACGGTAATCAGGAAAGCGTCCATCAACTAGCTTACTTGTAAATGTAAACTCAATATCAATAATACGGATATGGTTAGCACCAAACTGAATTGTTACCAATTCGTCGTCAGCTACCATAAGGCGCATAATTTCTTGCACACCTTTGCGAGGTATAATTAATTGACGTTGAGTGTTAAGCGATTGCGTTAATTGCTTTTGTGCAATAGCTAAACGGTGACCATCTGTTGCTACTGTTTTTATGTCTGTATTATCTACTTCAAAAGACATACCGTTTAAGTAATAACGTACGTCTTGATTCGCCATCGAAAAATGCGTGCTTTCAAGTAACTTACGAAGCTCTAAACGAGTTAGTTGAAATTCAACCTCACCATCCCACTGCTCTAAATTAGGAAAATCATCAGCTGATAAAGTCGTTAATGAAAAACGACTTTTACCACTGGTTAAAAGTAATTGGTGATCTTGCAAGCTTAAAGTAATGTCTGAACCGTCTGGTAGACTTTTACAAATATCGAGTAACTTTTTAGCGGGTAACGTTAGTTTTGTATCGGCAATATCATCACCTACAAATACGCCAGAAACTAATTCAATTTCAAGGTCAGTACCCGTCATTGAAAGTTGTCCGTTTTCTACCACTAACAAAACGTTAGATAAGATTGGTAGCGTGTGTTTGCGCTCTATTGCACCCGACACTTGCACCAATGGCTTTAAAAATTGTTGTCTTGATATTGTTATTTGCATAATAAAGTCAGCCCTAAGATGACAATGTTCTTATTAAGTTTTGGTAATCTTCTTTAATTTCGTGGCTTTCGTCACGTAGTGATTTTATCTTACGACATGCGTGTAATACGGTCGTATGATCGCGTCCACCAAATGCGTCACCAATCTCAGGTAAGCTGTGATTAGTTAATTCTTTAGATAATGCCATGGCAACTTGGCGTGGCCTTGCTATAGAGCGGCTGCGGCGCTTAGACAATAGATCTGACACTCGAATTCGGTAGTACTCAGCAACGGTGCGCTGAATATTATCTATAGTAACCAGCTTATCTTGCAAGGCAAGTAAATCGCGTAGTGCTTCTTTTACAAAATCAATCGAAATTGGACGACCTGTAAAATTAGCATTAGCAATTACACGGTTAAGTGCGCCTTCTAGTTCACGTACATTTGAACGTAATTTTTTGGCGATAAAAAAGGCAACTTCATGTGGTAAGTTAATCTTACTTTGCTGTGCTTTTTTCATCAAAATAGCAACGCGAGTTTCAAGCTCTGGTGGCTCAATCGCGATTGTTAATCCCCAACCAAAACGTGATTTAAGACGGTCTTCGACCCCTTCAATCTCTTTTGGATAACGGTCAGAGGTTAAAATAATTTGTTGGTTGCCTTCAAGCAATGCATTAAAGGTATGAAAAAACTCTTCTTGTGAACGCTCTTTATTAGCAAAAAATTGAATATCATCAATCATTAATGCGTCAACACTGCGGTAATAACGCTTAAATTCTTCTATCGCATTATTTTGTAGTGCCTTTACCATGTCTTGAACAAAGCGTTCTGAATGCATGTAAACTATTTTAGCATCTGGCTTGTTTGCCATAATGCCGTTACCTACAGCATGTAATAAGTGAGTTTTACCTAAACCAGTACCACCGTAAATAAATACAGGGTTAAAAGCAGAGCCAGGATTATCGGCAACTTGAGTGGCCGCTGCTTTTGCTAATTGGTTTGACTTACCCTCAACAAAGCTGTCAAAGGTATAGTTTTCTTTAATGTTAGATTTGTAACCTGACTTAGGTGCAGGTTCAACAACAGGCTTTTGCTCACGAGGCTGGTGTTTTGTAGAAGCTTGTGGTGCTGCTTGTGTTTCTATAACCGGTGCAGCTTGTGCATTTAATAAAGGCTTACTACCTACATCAAAACGTAGCTTTGGTGCTTCAACACCACAAATTTCTACTAATAATTCGTTAATTCTATTTAGGTACTTTTCTCTTACCCAATCAAGCACAAAGCGATTAGGTGCATAAATCGTCAAGGTATCTTCGGTACTTTCTGCTTGTAGTGGTCTTACCCACATACTGAATTGCTGCGAAGGCAGCTCATCTTGCAATACATATAAACAACTTTGCCAAACCGACAGATACACAGTTAAACTCCCAGAGATATAATTTTTATTCCCGCACATCATTAATGATTATAAATCATACATTTATTGCGTTCAAATGGTCCAATAAGCGACCCAAGACCGCGTATTATGAAGGCACTTTATCCACAAGTAAAAGATTGATTTTTATAAAATTGTTGATATCGATGTATAAAATCATTAACAACCTGATTTAAAACAGTTTTTATTTTAGATCCGAAGAGGAGATCATAACAAAATAACACCAAGATCGCGAACCAAATTTACGATCCAATTTTCTTTTCCCCCGCTTTTATTCACTTTTTATACAGGGGCTGTGGAAAACTTCTTATTTATGATGATCCTATCAGATCGCTCTACATGATCTCTTTATGGACCATAAGTAGGCTATATACTGCGAACGTAATTATGATTGACTTTACGTTACTTACTCTATAATATCTCGCGCTCGCAATGGCACCTATGCCAGGATCGCGACCTGTATAGGATGTTTTAACTTTAACCGATCGGATGAGATTGTTATGAAAAGAACTTTTCAACCTAGCGTTTTAAAACGCAAACGTGCACACGGCTTCCGTGCTCGCATGGCAACTGTAAATGGCCGTAAAGTATTAGCACGTCGCCGCGCTAAAGGCCGCAAAGTTCTTTCTGCTTAATTTATAAGTGGAAGACTTTAGCTTTGGCAGGGAGTTACGTCTGTTAACTCCCTCGCATTACTCTCGCATATTTAATGAACCCGCTCGGGCTGCAACTCCTTTCTTTACTCTATTAGCTAAACCAAATGACCAAGAAAAACCTCGGTTAGGTCTTACTGTTGCTAAAAAACGCGTAAAAAAGGCATGCCAACGAAACCGTATTAAACGTCTCGCTCGCGAAAGTTTTCGTTTAAATCAACACAGCATCGATAATATTGATATTGTGCTTATGGTGAAAAGTGGTATTGATGAACAGTCTAATGAAGAATTAACCAA
Organism: Pseudoalteromonas sp. SR43-3; assembly: GCF_014163875.1. NCBI lineage: Bacteria > Pseudomonadati > Pseudomonadota > Gammaproteobacteria > Alteromonadales > Pseudoalteromonadaceae > Pseudoalteromonas > Pseudoalteromonas sp. SR43-3. The sequence goes on from NZ_JACJEC010000023.1 coordinate 32,242, forward strand.
ACAACTTACTAAATTATGGCGAAAAATTAACGAACGCTGTAAACCAGGTGCACCTAAACCGCCACCTTTTAAGAAACGCCCAAACAAATCAGCTAAATCTAATAAACAAACCTAATTGCAATAGAATTGCAGGGTTAATTAATGTATCTTTAGCTCACCTTTTAATCATGCATTTAAAATTTCTAATTAAGTCTTTAAATACATGATATCTATCTCACTAAACTTAAGTAGGGGCATAAACATCATGAGGTTAATTAAACCACTTGTTGCTTTTCCTAAGATTTGTTTAGTGTTATTTATCCGCGGTTATCAAAAGTGGATTAGCCCGCTGTTAGGTCCGCATTGTCGTTTTAATCCAAGCTGCTCACATTATGCAATTCAAGCAATTAATTTGCATGGATTTATAAAAGGTAGTTGGTTAGCTTTAAAACGCATATTAAAATGCCATCCTTTACATTCAGGTGGAGACGATCCCGTACCTGAAAAATTAACCCATATTAACCACCAACACGAGAAATAAGAGCTGTTATGGAATCGCAACGCACGTTTTTATTAATTGGCCTAATGCTAGTGTCGTTTTTATTGTTCCAAGAATGGGATAATGATTACAACAAGCCTAAAGCCGATCCAAGTGCCACAACACAAACACTACAAGCAAATTCACCAGAGTCGGATGATTATATTCCTTCATCGTCAGATTCAGGTTTACCCGCTTCAGCAACTTTAGCTAAACGTTCAGTTATTGAAATCACAACTGACGTTTTTAAAGTTAAAATTGACACCAAAGGCGGTGACATTGTTGAAACAGACCTTCTTCAATACGAAGAAACTAAAGGAAGTGAAACACCTTATATGCTTCTTGGTCAGCTTGATAGTGGCAAACAATACTTTTCACAAAGTGGCTTAATTGGCTTAAATGGCCCTGACGCATCAGCTAACGGTCGCCCTACTTATAGTACCGAACAAAAATCATATACCTTAACGGGTGATGAGCTTCGCGTTCCACTTCAGTTTACTGATAGTAATGGTGTTAGTTTTACTAAAACGTATGTATTCAAAAAAGGTCAGTATGACGTAGGCTTAGAATACAAAATCAACAACACTACCAGCGCACCTCTTCAAGTACAGCTATACACGCAAATTAAGCGTACCGTACAAGAAAAAGGTAGCATGGTTGATCAAAACTATTTAGGTGCTGCATACGGTACTGACGAAGAACCATATGAAAAGTATAGTTTTTCAGATATGGCTGATAAAAACCTAAACAAAAACACGCAAGGTGGTTATGTTGCATTTATACAACATTACTTTGTAAGTGCTTGGGTTCCAATGCAGGATCAAACAAATACAATTTATAGCTTAATTACAAAAAGTAATGCCGCTATTATTGGTGCTAAAGATCCCGCTGTAAATATTCAAGCTGGTAGTGAGCAAACACTAACTGCTACTTATTATATGGGTCCGAAAGAGTCAGATATTCTTGAAGCGATTCACCCAGACTTAGACTTAACTGTAGATTACGGTTGGTTATGGTTTATTTCGCAACCTTTATTTGTATTGCTAAAATGGCTACATAGCATTTTAGGTAACTGGGGTGTAGCAATTATTGCCATCACTATTATCGTTAAATCGTTAATGTACCCACTTACTAAAGCGCAATACACTTCAATGGCAAAAATGCGTGCGCTACAGCCTAAAATGGCAGCTCTTAAAGAAAAGTTTGGTGACGACCGTCAAAAGTTCGGCCAAGCAACTATGGAAATGTACAAAAAAGAAAAAGTTAACCCAATGGGTGGCTGTTTCCCTATTTTGCTACAAATGCCAATTTTCTTAGCCTTGTTCTACGTATTCTTAGAGTCAACTGAACTTCGCCATGCTGAATTTATTTTTTGGTTAACAGACCTTTCTGCACAAGACCCGTACTACGTATTACCAATCTTATTTGGTGCGAGTATGTTTGTGACGCAAAAACTTCAGCCTATGACGGTAACTGATCCAATGCAGCAAAAAATGATGACCTTTATGCCGGTTATCTTCTCTGTATTCTTCTTATGGTTCCCATCGGGTTTAGTTCTTTACTGGTTAGTGTCTAACCTTATTTCTATTGTCCAGATGTTAATCATCTACCGTGGCATGGAAAAGAAAGGAATTAAAGTAAGAGGCTAGCGCCTATACCCAAGCCACATCAAGATGCAAAATTCAGCGTTTCACAGGGGCTTAAGATCAAGGCGTTACTTTGCAAGAATGGCAGTCCCTTTTAAAAAGTAACAACGATGAAATTAAGTACCTGTGAAACGCCCAAAGGGTTGGTTTAAAAGCGATTTATACTGCGTTATTGATTTTAACAATAGAACCACTATTATTCTCAATCAATGCCTTGCCTAAATAGCTTTTAACTCCAACTGAAACTCGCATCTTGAGATGGCTTGGGTATATTACTTATATAAAGGCGACTTCGGTCGCCTTTTTTATTGCCTGTTTTTCACCAGAGTATTCGCGAGTGTTTATTTCATAGGTTACAATACCGCCATAAAGTTACTTATCGTTGGCAAATTAATAGCATGATCAATCAAGATACAATTGCAGCACAAGCAACTGCCCCAGGACGTGGTGGTGTTGGTATTATTCGCGTTTCAGGCAGCCTTGCTAAAAGTGTCGCCGAAAAAGTAGTAGGTAAAATTCCTAAAGTTCGCTACGCCGATTACGTGCCATTTAAAAGCCTAGCTGGCGAGCAACTTGATCAAGGTATTGCCATTTACTTTGCAGGTCCTAACTCATTTACAGGCGAAGACGTACTTGAACTACAAGGCCACGGCGGTCCTGTAGTGTTGGATATGTTACTTAAAGAAATTAGTAAAATAGAGGGCGTTCGTTTAGCAAAGCCTGGTGAGTTTTCTGAACGCGCATTTATGAATGACAAGCTTGATTTAACACAAGCAGAGGCCATCGCCGACTTAATTAATGCTACGAGCGAACAAGCTGCCAAAAGCGCCCTACAGTCTCTCCAAGGTGAATTTTCTAAACACATAGAAACGCTTGTAGAAAAAGTAATTCACTTACGTATGTATGTAGAAGCGGCAATAGATTTTCCAGATGAAGAAATTGATTTTTTATCAGACGGTAAGGTATCAGGCGACTTAGACGCTATTATTACTCAGCTTAACACTGTAACCAACCAAGCCAAGCAAGGCAGCATCATGCGCGAAGGTATGCGTGTTGTTATTGCTGGTCGCCCAAATGCCGGTAAATCAAGCCTACTAAACGCCCTAGCCGGTCGTGAAGCTGCAATCGTAACAGAAATAGCTGGTACCACTCGCGACGTACTACGAGAGCATATACACATAGATGGTATGCCACTGCATATTATAGATACCGCAGGCCTACGAGAGAGCCCTGACCGCGTAGAACAAATAGGTATTGAACGGGCGTGGGATGAAATAAACCAAGCCGATCGCGTTTTATTTATGCTTGATGGCACTGACACTATAGATACTGACCCGCATAAAATTTGGCCTGAATTTATGGCCAAATTACCAGAAGGTATGGGGGTTACGGTCATCAGAAATAAAGCTGATTTATCGGGTGATATAGTCGGAATGGAGCAAGAGCAACAATACCCGGTCATCAGCTTAAGTGCTAAAAATGCTGACGGTATTGAACTTGTTCGCGAGCATTTAAAAGCCTGTATAGGCTTTCAAGGCGCAACAGAGGGTGGCTTTATGGCGCGCCGTCGTCATTTGGATGCACTAGAGAGTGCTGCGTATCATTTAGAAACAGGTAAAACACAATTAGAAATGCACATTGCTGGTGAAATATTGGCTGAAGAACTGCGTTTAACACAGCAGTATTTAAACGAAATAACCGGTGAATTTACCTCAGACGACTTACTTGGCAAGATATTTAGCTCATTTTGTATTGGTAAATAAGCACCTTATTACAGATATATGTTTATTATAAGAGCACTTAGGTGCTCTTTTTTTATGTAAAATATTCACTATAAAATATGTATTTGTACCGTCAATCCCAGCCAGTTCTGCCAATAAAATCATACCCAAAGCGATAATTATTACCAGCCAGATCATGTAGATTAGACAGTGAAAAGAGCCTTTAAGTAAGGTATTAATAGCGCAAGTAATACCCATTTTAAGGTCAAAACCGATACAGATTTCAAACAAAAATACGTTTTAAAATCGTTATCCTCCACACAAAAGTTAGTTATAAATAGCTTTTTTATAATTACCTAGCTCATAAAAACTAATATTATTTGCTCAATTTAAGAGCTAAAACGTGACGATAAGCACTCTAAATAATCAACTTTATACAACATATGGACAGACGATCACTGCGGCTTTTTAATAAAAATGACTCGAGATTTGAGTGCATCAAACTTTTGATCTACTAATCCACCAGCAAAATACATAAAAAAAGCAGCTATAAATACGCATTAAATTAAATATATTGAGATCACTTATCCACAAAACCTAATTTTTAGCTCAAATAAATAGTAAATTGAGCCACCTCGCAGAGAAAAACCTAATGCTCTATTAAAAATTATCTGTTTATAAGCTTATTTTTAATTAATTTCGTTAGATCAGCTCAATTAGATCATTTAATAAAATTATTTTCGATCTAAATTTAAGGTTATCAACAACCTTTATATCCACATTATGATCACCTTGTGCTTTTTATGCCTAGATTTATAATTAAATCTTTCACTAAATAGTAATATCAATAACTTAGCGATTATTAAACAACCTAAAAGGTGTGTTTAAACAGAGCTTTCCCCAATGTTATCAACAACTTGATCAGAAGATTACATTTAAAGATATTTTGTTAATTTCTATAATATCAACAACTTAAGGAGGCGCTTTCAAATAAGAGTAAAATTAGCACAAAAATAGTTATACAAAAAAGCACTCTTAACTTTACTGTTACTCACACTCAGTTATCATAGGCAGCAATTAAAACCAATGTGATCACTAATATTCATGAGTTCAGTAAATCTTATTGTTGGCAGCCAAATGGGATCAGCCGAGTATGTTGCAGAGCAACTAAGCGACGCGCTTAATAACCTTGGTATTACTACACAACTACATGATCAACCTGAATTTAGCGATATTGATCAGCAAAATACCATTTGGTTAATTTGCACATCTACTTATGGTGCAGGTGATTATCCTGAAAACTTTATTAGCTTTGTTGAAGATGTGACTCAAGCTAATGATTTATCAGAATTAAAATACTCAGTAATCGCTTTAGGTGATACCAGTTATGACACTTATAACCAAGCTGGACGTAATATAGATGCCTTATTATCTCAAAAAGGCGCTATAAAAGTAGCAGAACGCTTAGAGCTTAATATTCTCGATGAAGCACTACCAGAAGACACAGCATTAGCATGGTTAGACTCTTGGATAACCAAAACAGGCTTAAAATAGATAGATCAAGTAAAAAGTTATATATAAAGTTACCCACAATTTACTAATAATTTAATAGATTTTGTGGATAAAGATTGAATAAACTGCTTTTTAAAGCATGCTTATCCATGGGATAAGATCCAACTGATTCAGCCCTGTGCATAAGGTGCCTTTTTGATCAGAGCTTATTTGCGGGATGATCCGATCATATTAACACCTTTAGATCTGATCTAATTTCATGTTTTAAATGAAGATCTAAACCTTATCAACAGAAAAGCTGATCAGTAGTAGTTATAGTAATAAAAGATCTCTTTAAAAGATCCTTTATATTATTAGAGATCACATACTTAGATCTTGCTCTTTGTTTAATCATTTATCTTCTGCCAATTTCTAGGTAGAATACGCTCCCTTTTGAAGTTTACCGGTTTGATTTAAGTAGGATCCCATTAATGATTTTTCACGAAAATTTTGACGTTATCGTAGTAGGTGGTGGACATGCTGGCACTGAAGCCGCATTAGCAGCTGCCCGTATGGGGATGAATACCCTGCTACTGACTCACAATATGGATACCCTTGGTCAAATGTCTTGTAACCCAGCGATTGGTGGGATTGGCAAAGGTCATTTGGTAAAAGAAATTGATGCGCTTGGCGGTGCAATGGCACAGGCCATTGACAAAGGCGGGATCCAATTTCGCACACTAAACTCTTCAAAAGGACCTGCTGTTCGTGCAACTCGAGCACAAGCAGATCGCGCTTTGTACAAAGCAGCTATTCAAACAACATTACAAAATCAAGATAACCTTAAGATTTTTCAACAATCATGTGATGATCTTATTGTTGAAAACGATCGTGTTACTGGCGTAGTAACTCAAATGGGTTTACGTTTTAGTGCTCCAAGTGTTGTTTTAACCGTGGGTACTTTTTTAGGTGGCCAAATACACATTGGTTTAGAAAATTACAAAGGCGGTCGTGCTGGTGATCCACCATCAATTGCATTGGCTGAACGTTTACGCGAACACCCTTTTAGAGTGGATCGCTTAAAAACAGGTACTCCGCCACGTATTGATGCACGTACTGTTGATTTTACAAAAATGGAAGCACAGCCTGGTGATATGCCAACACCTGTATTTTCATTTATGGGTAAACAATCAGATCACCCACAACAAATACCGTGTTACATCACTTACACAAACGAAAAAACACATGATGTTATTCGTAAAAACCTACATCGCTCACCTATGTACTCAGGTGTTATTGAAGGTATTGGTCCACGCTACTGCCCATCAATTGAAGATAAAATTGTACGTTTTGCGGATAAAGATAAGCACCAAATATTTGTTGAACCTGAAGGCTTAACATCATACGAATTATATCCAAATGGTATTTCTACTAGTTTACCGTTTGATGTACAACTTGAGATTGTGCAATCTATTTCTGGTTTTGAAAATGCACATATTTGTCGACCAGGCTATGCAATAGAATATGACTACTTTGATCCACGCGACTTAAAACAGTCTTTAGAAACAAAATTTATCGAAGGCTTATTTTTCGCGGGTCAAATTAACGGCACTACCGGTTATGAAGAAGCGGGTGCACAAGGCTTAATCGCAGGTATGAATGCTGCGTTAAAAGTGCAAGGTAAAGATTCTTGGACGCCACGTCGCGATGAAGCTTACGTGGGTGTATTAATCGACGACTTAGCAACACTGGGTACGAAAGAACCGTACCGCATGTTTACTAGCCGTGCCGAATACCGTTTACTACTTCGTGAAGATAATGCAGATATTCGCTTAACTGAAAAAGGCCGTGAGCTGGGTTTAGTTAATGACGAACGTTGGCAGGCATTTAACGAAAAAATGGAAGTAATTGAGAAAGAAAAACAACGCATTAAAGATACGTGGATTCATAAAGATCACGTCGTTGTTGATCAAGTAAATGCATTACTAAAAACACCATTAACTCGTGAAGCAAGTTTAGAAGAATTACTTCGTCGTCCAGAGATTCGTTATAACGATCTTATGGCTATTGACGGTTTAGGATCTGAATTTACAAACGTAGCAGCACTTGAACAAGTTGAGATCCATACTAAGTACGCAGGCTATATTGCGCGTCAACAAGATGAGATCAATAAGCAGCTTCGTCATGAGCAAACAATTTTACCAAAAGAGTTTGATTACAAAACTGTATCAGGTTTATCAAATGAGGTTGTTGCTAAGCTTATTGAGTCACGTCCAGACACTATTGGCCAAGCATCGCGTATTTCTGGTATCACCCCAGCGGCGATTTCGCTATTATTAGTGTATCTGAAGAAGCAAGGCTTATTACGCAAATCTGCGTAACGATAAGGGTACATAGTGTTACAGCAACAATTAACTACATTGTTAGCGCAAACTGATATTGCGCTAACGGAAAAACAACAGCAACAGCTAGTTCGTTACGTCGAGTTATTAGATAAGTGGAATAAAGCTTATAATTTAACTTCGGTACGCTTACCTGAAGAAATGATGATTAAGCATATTATGGATAGTTTAGTTGTTGCACCTCACTTACCCGGTCATCATTATATTGATGTTGGCACAGGGCCTGGCCTTCCGGGCATTGTATTAGCGATTGCATTACCTAACACACAATTTGTGTTACTAGATAGTCTAGGTAAACGCGTTCGCTTTTTAATGCATGTTAAACATGAGCTTGGCCTTGATAACGTAACACCTGTTCAGTCAAGAGTTGAAGAATATCAGCCAAGTGTTAAATTAGATGGCGTACTCAGTCGTGCATTTGCTTCATTACAAGATATGGTTGACTGGTGTTCGCACTTAATTGATCATTCGGGTAAATTTATAGCGCTTAAAGGTGTGTTCCCTAGTGAAGAGCTAGAGTCATTACCTACTGGCGTTAAGTTTGAGCAAAAAATTGCATTAGAAGTACCTAAGTTAGATGCACAACGACATTTAATTATTCTTTCTAAAGACTAGGGATCAGAGACACTGTGGCAAAAGTCATCGCATTAGCAAATCAAAAAGGTGGAGTGGGTAAAACTACAACCGCTGTAAACCTCGCTGCGTCTATGGCTGCAACGAAACGTAAAGTGCTGTTAATTGATCTCGATCCGCAAGGCAATGCGACTATGGGAAGTGGCGTAGATAAGTACGGCGACGTACCAACTATTTACGACTTACTCATTGAAGATAAACCTATAGAAGACGTTATTATCAAAGAAACGTCTGGCGAATACCATATGATTGCTGCAAATGGTGATGTAACCGCTGCAGAAGTTAAACTTATGGAATTATTTGCCCGTGAAGTGCGCTTACGTAACGCACTTGAAAAAATTCAGGATCAGTACGAATTTATTTTTATCGACTGTCCACCCTCTTTAAATATGTTAACTGTTAACGCAATGGCCGCAGCTGATTCTATTTTAGTGCCAATGCAGTGTGAGTATTATGCACTTGAAGGGTTAACCGCATTAATGGATACGATTACGCAGCTTGCTAAGTTAGTAAACCCTAGCTTACAAATTGAAGGCATACTTCGTACTATGTACGATCCGCGTAACCGTTTAGCGAATGACGTATCAGAACAATTAAAACAACATTTTGGCGACAAAGTATACCGTACGGTGATCCCGCGTAATGTTCGTTTAGCAGAGGCACCTAGTTTTGGTACACCTGCTATGTATTATGACCGGGCATCAAGTGGCGCTAAAGCATATTTAGCACTCGCTGGTGAAATGTTACGTAGAAAAGAAAAAACAGCGTCCGTTGTCGCCTAACTTTGAGGTAAAAAAATAACATGTCTGCTAAAAAACGAGGTTTAGGCCGAGGACTCGATGCACTTTTAAGTTCGTCAAAGCCTACACCGAGCGCAAGCAAGGAACAAGACACATCAAACGTGACTGAAGCTGTAAAAAATGCGGCTGGGCCAAATAACAGTGAATTACAAAAACTCCCAATCGAGTTTTTACACTCTGGTAAATATCAACCTCGTAAAGACATGTCCGAAGAGGCACTAGAAGAGCTTGCTAGTTCTATTCGCTCACAAGGTATTATTCAACCTATAGTCGTGCGCCCTATTGCACATAATAGTTTTGAAATTATCGCCGGTGAGCGTCGTTGGCGTGCAGCGCAAATAGCTAAGCTTGAAACAGTACCTTGTATTATTAAAGACGTACCAGATGAAGCTGCAGTTGCTATTGCGCTAATAGAAAATATTCAACGTGAAGACTTAAATGCCATGGAAGAAGCGGTTGCGTTAAATCGCTTACTTAATGAATTTGAACTAACACATCAACAAGTAGCAGATGCGGTGGGCAAATCACGCACTACAGTAACTAACTTACTTCGTTTAAATAATTTAAACAGTGATGTAAAAATTCTGTTAGAACATGGCGACATTGAAATGGGGCACGCTCGTTGTTTATTAGCCCTTGAAGGAGAAGCACAATCAGATGCTGCTCGTTTAGCTGTTGCTAAAGCATTAACCGTTCGTGAAACCGAGAAGTTAGTTCGTTCAATTTTAGAACCCGTGCCAGCTAAAGAAATAGCTGAAAAAGATCCAGACGTTAAACAGTTAGAGCAACAACTCGCTGAAAACCTAGGTGCCAAAGTAGAAATAAATTACAACAAAAAAGGCAAAGGTAAGCTTGTTATTTCTTATACTAATTTGGACGAACTTGACGGCATTTTAAATCGCATTAATCAAGACAATACCCACCATTAGTTTTCTACATGTCTAAAAAGGGACATTTGTAGCTATTTCGTGTTACAAAGCGTCTACTCAAGTTGCAAAACTGGCAGGATTAAGTATAATTTCGCCAGTTTTCACACCCTAACAATTAGAACGCAATAAAGGTTAACTAAACGTGACTGATAAGTTAGCGAGTCCATATCGACTTGCCGTATTAAAGTTAATTTGCCTTCAGGGTTTTGTAGCATTAGTTGCTGCTGTAATTATTTGTTTTAGTTCGGGAGTCAATGCCGCGCTTTCATCACTCGCTGGTGGAGTTGTCGCAGTACTTCCGCACTTTGTATTTGGTCTTTATGCATTCAGACATATGGGTGCAAGTCGAGCAAATCAAGCGTATGCCTCGTTGAAACGCGGCAACGGATTAAAATTTATGCTAACAATTGTATTGTTTGCGCTAGTACTGAAGCATTTTCCGGTAATTTTATTACCCTTTTTTAGTACTTATATACTGGCGCTCTTTACTGGATTGTTCGCACCCGTTTTTTTTAAACATTAACTTTGGGATATAACATGGCAGCAGAAGAAGTTACTCTATCTGGCCATATCCAGCACCATTTGACCAATGCTAAGATGTGTTCGACCGATACAGGTCTCGCCTTCAATAAAGCATGTACGGATAGTGGTTTCTGGACATGGCATATAGATACCCTCGCATGGTCTATCGGTTTAGGTCTTATATTTTTATGGATCTTTCGTAGTGCCGCTAAAAAATCAACACTAGGTGTACCTGGAAAATTTCAATGTTTCATTGAAATGGTAGTAGAGTTTGTTGGTGACAACGTACGTGATACTTTCCATGGTAAAAGCAAGCTTATTGCACCATTAGCATTAACAATATTCGTTTGGATATTTTTAATGAACTTAATGGATTTAATACCGGTTGACTTTTTACCTGCATTAGCTGGTTTTGTTGGTGAAACTGCGTTTGGTATGGATTCACACGATGTGTACATGAAAATTGTACCAACGACTGACATTAATATGACTGCAGCGCTAGCGCTGGGTGTATTTATTTTAATGATAGGCTACTCAATTAAAATAAAAGGAATCGGTGGTTTTATTAAAGAACTAACACTTCATCCGTTTAGTTCAAATAATACTGCATTACAAATCCTTTTAATCCCGTTTAACTTATTACTTGAACTGATTGCGCTGGTTTCTAAACCGTTTTCATTAGCGCTACGTCTGTTTGGTAACTTATATGCAGGTGAATTGATTTTCATCTTGATCGGCGCTATCGGATTTATGCAATTACCATTGCATTTTGTTTGGGCTGTATTCCACATCTTAGTAATTGTATTGCAAGCATTCGTATTTATGATGCTAACAATCGTATACCTAAGCATGGCTAGCTCAGATAATCACTAATTTTATATTTACAATTTTACTTTTACTTTTAACTTTACAATTGAAACTTTGGAGAAATAAATGGAAGCTTTAGAATTATTAAACGGCTTAAAATACATCGCAGTAGCTTTACTAATCGGTTTTGGTGCAATCGGCACTGCAATCGGTTTTGGTAACATGGGCGGTAAATTCCTTGAAGCATGTGCGCGTCAACCTGAGCTTGCACCTTCGCTACAAGTTAAGATGTTTATTCTTGCTGGTCTAATCGATGCTGTAGCAATGATTGGTGTTGGTATCGCTATGGTATTGTTGTTCGTACTTTAATTTTATTTTTTGAACAGCTTACTATTTAAGGAGGAGCGGTTGTGAATTTAAACGCCACTCTTATCGGTGAATTGATTGCGTTTACGGTGTTCGTATTATTTTGTATGAAATACGTATGGCCACCACTAAACGGTGCAATTGAAGCTCGCCAGAAAAAAATCGAAGATGGTTTAGCTGCCTCTGATAGAGCCGAAAAAGACTTAGAACTTGCGCAAAAGAAAGCTGCTGAACAGCTTAAAGATGCAAAAGCTCAAGCGGCTGATATCATTGATCAAGCTAAAAAGCGTGCAGTGCTAATTGTTGACGAAGAAACACTTCGTGGTCAGCAAGAGCGTGAAAGTATCATTGCTCAAGGGCACTCTGAAGTTGAGTCTGAACGTAATCGCATAACAGAAGAGCTACGTAAGCAAGTAGCAACTCTGGCAGTGATTGGTGCAGAACGTATTTTAGAGCGTGAAATTAATCAAGCCGCACATAGTGACATCGTTGAAAAACTTGTCGCTGAGCTGTAATTAGGAGGGTATGAGCATGTCTAATTTGACTACTATCGCTCGCCCATACGCTAAAGCGGCTTTTGAACTTGCCGTTGAGAAAGGCACTCTAGAAAGCTGGAATGATATGTTGTTCTTTGCAGGCCACGTAGCCAGCAATGAACAAGCATCATCTGCTTTAGCAGGTATGCCTACAGCTACTGCACAAGCTGAATTATTTATTCAACTTTGTGCTGAGCAGCTCAACGAACAAGGTCAGAACCTAGTTAAGGTGATGGCTGAAAATGGACGTTTGACAGCTCTACCTGACGTTGCTGAGTTATTTGCTGAATTTAAAGCAGAATACGATAAAGAAATCGAAGTAGATGTGATTTCTGCAACTCCTCTTGTTGCTGCGCAACAAGAGTCATTGGTAGCGGCACTTGAAAAACGTTTCGCACGCAAAGTTAAGCTGAATTGTAGTGAAGACGCGTCAGTGGTTGGTGGACTTATTATTAGGTCTGGCGACACTGTAATCGACGGTACTATTCGCGGTAAATTAAGCCGCTTAGCTACAACACTACAATCGTAATTGGGAAAAAGAGCATGCAACTTAATTCCACTGAAATTTCAGATCTGATCAAACAACGTATTGAGAAGTTCGAAGTTGTAAGTGAAGCTCGTAACGAAGGTACTATTGTATCTGTTACTGACGGTATCATCCGCATCCACGGTCTTGCTGACTGTATGCAAGGTGAAATGATTGAGCTTCCTGGCAGCCGTTATGCTATCGCACTAAACCTTGAGCGCGACTCAATTGGTGCAGTAGTAATGGGTCCGTACGCTGACCTTACTGAAGGCGTAAAAGTATATACAACTGGTCGTATTTTAGAAGTTCCTGTTGGTCCTGGTCTACTTGGTCGTGTTGTAAACACACTAGGTGCTCCAATCGATGGTAAAGGCGCTTTAGATAACGACGGGTTTGAACCTGTAGAAAAAATTGCACCTGGTGTAATCGAGCGTAAATCAGTAGATGAGCCAGTTCAAACTGGTTATAAATCTATCGATGCGATGATTCCAGTTGGTCGTGGTCAACGTGAACTTATCATCGGTGACCGTCAAACAGGTAAAACTGCACTAGCAATCGATGCAATCATCAATCAAAAAGACACAGGCGTTAAGTGTGTGTACGTTGCGATTGGTCAAAAAGCATCTACTATTGCAAACGTAGTTCGTAAATTAGAAGAGCATGGTGCACTAGCAAATACTATCGTAGTTGTTGCATCTGCTTCTGAATCTGCGGCACTTCAGTACTTAGCACCGTTCGCGGGCTGTACTATGGGTGAATACTTCCGTGACCGTGGTGAAAACGCATTAATCGTATATGATGATTTGTCTAAGCAAGCAGTTGCTTACCGTCAAATTTCATTACTACTTAAGCGTCCACCAGGCCGTGAAGCATACCCAGGTGACGTATTCTACCTTCACTCTCGTCTTTTAGAGCGTGCATCGCGTGTAAACGCAGATTACGTTGAAAAGTTCACTAATGGTGAAGTGAAAGGTAAAACTGGTTCATTGACGGCATTGCCAATCATTGAAACTCAAGGCGGCGACGTTTCTGCGTTCGTACCGACTAACGTTATCTCTATCACCGATGGTCAGATCTTCTTAGAAACTGACTTATTCAACTCAGGTATCCGTCCAGCAGTAAATGCTGGTATCTCGGTATCGCGTGTTGGTGGTGCTGCACAAACTAAAATCGTTAAGAAACTAGGTGGCGGTATTCGTCTAGCCCTAGCTCAGTACCGTGAATTAGCTGCGTTCTCGCAGTTCGCGTCTGACCTTGATGATGCTACTCGTGCTCAACTTGAGCATGGTGAGCGTGTAACAGAGCTAATGAAGCAGAAACAGTACGCGCCAATGTCTGTTGCTGAAATGTCTTTGTCGTTATTTGCCGCTGAAAAAGGCTTCCTTCAAGACATCGAAATCGCGAAAATCGGTGACTTTGAAGCAGCTTTACTTTCTTATGCAACTAGCACATACGCAGAGCTTGTGGCTCAAATCAATGAAACTGGTAACTTGAATGCCGAGATCGAAGCGCAGCTTAAAGAACTTCTTACGAAGTTCAAGTCTACGCAAACTTGGTAATTTAGTTATTAATGGTGCGCTTTAGGAAACTAAAGCACACCTTGATTCGGAGAGAGAGTCATGGCCAGCGGAAAAGAGATTAAAAGCAAGATCGGGAGTATTAAAAACACTCAAAAGATCACTAGCGCAATGGAAATGGTTGCTGCGTCTAAAATGAAAAGGGCGCAAGAACGCGTTGCTTCAAGCCGTCCATACGCTAATAAATTACGTGAAGTAATTGGTCGTGTTGCTCAAGCAAATCTTGATTTTACTCACCCGTTCTTAAAAGAACGTGAAGTGAAACGAGTTGGTTATATTGTTATCTCTACAGACCGTGGTCTGTGTGGCGGCCTAAACTCAAACGAGTTTAAGAAAGTTGCACTTGATGTTAAAGCGTGGAAAGAGAAAGGTGTTGATGCTGAATTTGCTACTTTAGGTAGTAAGGCAGCTGGCTTCTTTCAACGTTTTGGTGGTCAACTACTCGCTAAAAAAGCGGGCCTAGGAGATAAACCTTCAGTACAAGACGTTATTGGTCCTGTAAAAGTTATGCTTGATGCATTTTCTGAAGGCAAAATAGACCGTTTATTCTTGGTATATAACAAATTCGTTAATACCATGAAGCAAGAGCCAATTATAGATCAGTTACTCCCTTTGCCAAAAGCTGAAGAAGAAGTATCTGCTCACACATGGGATTACTTATACGAGCCAAACCCAGAGGCTATTTTAGAGTCTTTGTTAGTACGCTTTATTGAGTCTCAAGCATACCAAGGTGTGGTAGAAAATGCTGCCTCAGAACAGGCTGCTCGTATGGTTGCAATGAAAGCTGCAACTGATAACGCAGGTGACCTTATGGACGAGCTACAGCTTGTTTATAACAAGGCTCGCCAAGCAGCAATCACACAAGAAATTAGTGAGATTTGTTCTGGCTCAGCAGCAGTTTAATGCTTCAGGTAAAGATTAACGAGAGGAATAGACATGAGTTTAGGTAAGGTCGTCCAAATTATCGGCGCCGTTGTGGATATTGAATTTCCACAAGATAGCGTGCCAGCGGTATACCACGCACTAAGAGTAACAGATGGCGATTTAGCTGGTTTGACTTTAGAAGTTCAACAACAGCTAGGTGGCGGTGTAGTGCGTACTATCGCTATGGGTACTACTGATGGTTTACGTCGTAGTGCTTTAGTTATGAATACAGGTGAATCGATTCAAGTTCCAGTTGGTAAAGCAACACTTGGTCGTATCATGAACGTACTTGGTGAGCCAATCGATGAAGCGGGTCCAATCGGCGAAGAAGACCGTATGTCTATTCACCGTGCAGCGCCTTCATACGAAGAGCAATCAAGTTCAGTTGAGCTTTTAGAAACTGGTATCAAGGTTATCGACCTTGTATGTCCGTTTGCTAAAGGTGGTAAAGTTGGTTTATTCGGTGGTGCCGGTGTTGGTAAAACTGTAAACATGATGGAACTTATCCGTAACATCGCAATCGAGCACAGCGGCTACTCAGTATTCGCAGGTGTTGGTGAGCGTACACGTGAGGGTAACGATTTCTACCATGAGATGAACGATTCAAACGTACTTGATAAAGTATCGCTTGTATACGGTCAGATGAACGAGCCTCCAGGTAACCGTTTACGCGTAGCGTTAACAGGTCTTACTATGGCTGAAAAGTTCCGTGATGAAGGTCGCGATGTACTTTTCTTCGTAGATAATATCTACCGTTATACACTTGCTGGTACAGAAGTATCTGCACTTCTTGGTCGTATGCCATCAGCGGTAGGTTACCAGCCTACACTTGCTGAAGAAATGGGTGTGCTTCAAGAGCGTATCGCTTCAACTAAGACTGGTTCAATTACATCAATCCAAGCGGTATACGTACCTGCGGATGATTTAACGGATCCATCTCCAGCAACTACATTTGCTCACTTAGACGCAACAGTAGTACTTTCACGTGATATCGCATCACTTGGTATCTACCCTGCGGTAGACCCACTTGATTCATCTTCACGTCAACTTGACCCACAAGTAATTGGTCAAGAGCACTACGATACAGCACGTGGCGTTCAAACAGTTCTTCAGCGTTACAAAGAACTTAAGGACATCATTGCAATCCTAGGTATGGACGAGCTTTCTGACGAAGATAAGCAACTTGTATCTCGTGCACGTAAAATCCAACGTTTCCTATCTCAGCCATTCTTCGTGGCAGAGGTGTTTACAGGCGCGTCTGGTAAATACGTATCACTGAAAGATACAATTGCTGGCTTCAAAGGCATTTTAAACGGCGAGTTTGATGAGCTTCCAGAGCAAGCGTTTTACATGGTTGGCTCTATCGAAGAAGCTCAAGAAAAAGCCAAAGGCATGTAACTAGGAGGGTAGTATGACAGCTATGACTGTACATCTTGACGTAGTAAGCGCAGAGCAGAGCTTGTTCTCTGGTCTTGTTGAATCGATTCAAGTATCTGGTAGTGAAGGCGAGCTGGGTGTAAACCTAGGTCATGCTCCACTACTAACTGCCCTTAAACCTGGTATGGTACGTTTAGTTAAGCAATATGGTCACGAAGATGTGTTATATGTTGCTGGCGGTACATTAGAAGTTCAACCAAATCACATCACGATTCTTGCAGATACTGCGGTTCGTGGTGAAGATTTAGATGAAGATTCTGTACAAAAAGCTAAACGTGAAGCTGAAGAACATATGGCGAATTCGTCAGCTGTTGAGTTTGATTATCAACAAGCGGCTACGCGACTGGCAGAAGCAGTTGCTCAGTTACGCGTAATTCAGCAATTACGTCACAAGTAAGCCTATCCGGTTTTGAAAAGCCCACTTTATGTGGGCTTTTTTGTGTCTGTAATTTAAACATGGTGTATCGCTTATTTATAATTGTTAAATAACAGGTCTATCAGACTATTATCTGTGCTTTATCACTTATATCCTTCACCAATCCTCGCTACAATAACGTCATCCAATTAAGTGTGTTTTTCAGTCAAGATTCAGTACGAATAAACTAACCTACTGAGTATCTGCACAAGAAGTGATTTACGTAATCTTCTGCACAAACATAATACTTATTTAGCTAAAACAACGGAAAAAGGAAATTGTTTTAATGGCTCTAACAACTGTTATTCTTGCTGCGGGTAAAGGTACTCGTATGCGCTCTGCTCTACCTAAAGTTTTGCACAATGTTGCAGGTAAACCAATGGTACAGCACGTTATTGATAATGCGATGGCATTAGGTGCAACGACTACAAACTTAGTTTACGGACACGGCGGCGATCTATTACAACAACAACTTGCCGATAACGATGTAAATTGGGTACTTCAAGCAGAACAACTCGGTACTGGCCACGCAGTAGCGCAAGCCAACTCTCATATTAACGATGAAGACACAGTATTGATTTTATACGGCGATGTACCGCTAACAAAACAATCAACTCTAGAGCGTTTATTAGCTGCAACACCTAAAAATGGTTTAGCGGTATTAACGGTAAATTTGGTAAACCCAAATGGCTATGGTCGCATGCTTCGTGTTGGTGGTAAGTTAGTCGGTATTGTTGAGCAAAAAGATGCAAGCTCAGAGCAGTTACTTATTAACGAAGTAAATACAGGCATTATGGCTGTTAACGGTAAGCTATTAAAAACATGGTTAGGTAACTTATCTAACAATAATGCACAAGGCGAGTACTACTTAACAGATATCGTTGCAATGGCTCACAGTGAAGGCGTAGAGATCACTTCAGCGCAACCAGATCATGCAATGGAAGTTGAAGGCGCAAATAACCGCGTACAACTTGCAGGCTTAGAGCGCGCTTACCAAGCATGGCAAGCAGAAGAGTTAATGTTAAATGGCGCAACACTTGCCGACCCTGCCCGTATAGATGTGCGTGGAACAGTTACTACCGGTGAAGATGTACTTATCGACGTAAACGTTATCTTTGAAGGTAATGTAACCCTTGGTAACAACGTACAAATTGGCCCTAACTGTGTACTTAAAAACTGTACCATAGGCGATAACGTGGTAATAAAAGCTAATACCTTAATTGAAGATGCAAGCGTAGCTGCTAAATGTACGCTGGGCCCTTATGCTCGCCTTCGCCCTGGCGCTGTTATGGAAGAAGACTCGCACATTGGTAACTTTGTTGAGATGAAAAAAACCCGTTTAGGCAAAGGCTCAAAAGCCAACCACTTAAGTTATTTAGGTGATGCTGAAATTGGCGAAAAAGTGAATATTGGCGCTGGCACTATTACCTGCAACTACGATGGTGTTAATAAATCAAAAACTATTATTGGCGATAATGCTTTTATTGGCTCTAATTCATCACTCGTTGCCCCAGTAAATATAGGCGCAACTGCAACAATTGGTGCAGGCTCTGTGATCACCAGTACCGTTGAAGATGACCAATTAGCAATAGCACGCTCTAAACAGCGTAATTTAACGGGTTGGAAACGCCCAGTTAAAAAATAATAAGCCAACACCTTTTTAAAGCGAGTTATATACTCGCTTTTTTATTGTTTATATTTTGGCTGTTATTTAAACTAATGGTTAACGGATTAAAAAATACACTCAAGGACTCTTATGTCTGCATATGCTCGCCGTGCTATTGCCGAAAGGCAACGTCAAAATCAAATTAAAAGTCTTCTATCAGGTAACAATCACACGCTGATACAAATGAACTCTGCAGAGTTTGTAGACTACATTATTTCTGTAAAGATGAAGCAAGGTAAATCTCGTTCAGAAGTGGTTGATTGGCTTGATGAGTTACTGGAAGAGCATAATTCACTATCAAGTAAATGGAAACGAATTAGAGATCCATTAAAGACAGGAGGTGGGTTATACCCTTTATTTGGTGATATGAAGGCATTAGCCATTATAGCGGCTGCAATGCAGCGCCAAGGTAATGTTTTCGGTAAGTTTAAAATTAAAGTTTATAATGGTTCCCCCGCTATTATAATGACTTCTTACCCTGGTATCAGAGCTCATTTAACGGGAACTCATTATTTAGCAAGTAATCCTAGGCTTTTTACTATCGGCGTAGGCAAGCTAGAAGCTTCTAAAGCAATGAAAGGAGGCTTTGTAGTTAGTTTATTAATTTCAGTTACATTCCACAGTGTAGATTTGTTTTTAAATGATCAAAAAACATGGCATGACTTAGTCGCAGGTATAGCTGTCGATATGGCAGTTGTTGGAGCTGCTATAGCTACAACATTTGCAGTTACTTATTTTGCAACCGCTTTTGCTGGGGCCATTATTGTTACTACTGCTGCAATACCTCTCCTTATTGTTGTCAGTGTAGGTATAGTTTTTACTGCCTTAACTATGGTTTTTTCAACAGATCCTATAGCGGATGCCATTGCTTATAAGTTGCGAGAACTTGAAAGCAATCTTCGCTCTGAGATTATTGAGGTTAATAAAAAATTAGAAAAGGGTTTTAGTGAAGATCCTTATGCTTTTTTTAACTTTATGTTTGGAGTTCCAACAATAAATCTTAATCGTGGTAAAAATGAGTACAATTGATGTCTATTTTAGAATGGCAGAAATCTGAAGAACGCTTTTTAGAACAAACTTTCGAGCATAAGCTAACAGTTGTTATAGGCTTGGTTGTGTTTGTATTATTCTCAATGACTTTATTTTATTTCTCTTATTACGGGTTTGTTGAAAATGTTTATTTTGATGACTCGCTTTATTATATTAGAGAAAGTGGCCTGTTGGCTCCAATAATAGCAATGACACCGTTTCCTGTGCTTATGACAATTGCCGGTTTTCAAAAGGTATTCAATTTTCGCAACGAGAAAACAATAAAGCTAATGGTAAAACTTATGCTTTGGGCAATTCCTCTATATATAACTTTATCTATTACTAATAGTTTTTATATCGAGTCTAAATTAATAGGGAAGGGTTATAGTTTTTGTCATTGGTATACTAGTCCATCTTTTAGAGGTCCTGATGTTTGGCTAAAAAACGATGAGTTATGCTTACAAGATGGCTCTGTCATAATCAGTGATATAGCCGATTGGTTCGAGCAAAAAAATCAACAAGGTATTGAACCTTCTGTTGATGAGCTAAAAGAGTTTATAAAAGAAACTAGAAAAAGTCGTGATGATTATACTAATTATAAGTAGTGAAAAGTCACCATTAAAGAGTAATAAGCTAACATCTATGTAGAACTATTTCATGGCTCACTTTTATGCAACCGAGGGGCTGTGTTAATTGTAGTGTAGTTGATGAATATAAGTTGAAACAGAAATGAGCTATAACTAATGCCTATTTTAGAATGGAAAAAAGCAGATAAAAAGTTATATCTTGCAAATATGAAAGAATTAGCATCTGTTTTTTTCTTGTTAATTGTTAGTGGGGGACTGTGCTACAAAATAGCCTTAAACTTTTTTTCCGAAGTGGAAACTATATTTTTAGTTAGTCAGCCTCAATTTTTTATCAAAGAGCAAGCCACCATACTATTATCTTTTTTATTATTACCTTGCTTATTTCTAACGTTTTTATCGACTTTACAGCGTTTTTTGGGGTTTGATATAAAGTTAACTTTAATTAATGCATTTAAAAGTGCAGTTGTAGGTTTAATTGTTTTATTAATTCTATCAATCCCGACGAATCTTGTCATAGAGTCTAATTTAAAAAGCAAAGGTTACACTTATTGTAGTTGGTATACAGGATCCTCACTTCGAGCGCCTGATGTTTGGCTAAAAAACGATGAGTTATGCTTACAAGATGGCTCTGTCATAATCAGTGATATAGCCGATTGGTTCGAGCAAAAAAACCAACAAGGTATTGAGCCTTCTGTTGATGAGCTAAAAGAGTTTATAAAAGAAACTCGAAAAAGGCGTAATGAGTATATTAATAGGTTTTAGCTACAAACCTGCTTTCATGGGCAATAAGTACTCCTTAGCTTCAAGCGAGTTATATACTCGCTTTTTTATTGCCGAAAGCTAATCAAAATAAAATTGCCATAATCTTGTCATGCCTGTGTGTTGATATTTAGCAAATACAATACTAAGGAAAATCACATGTTTAAAAAATCAATTATTACGCTGTCACTTATATCTGTTCTTACTGGTTGCTCACTTGATGGTGACGATGGCCAAAACGGCTCTCAAGGATTACAGGGAGAACAAGGCGCAAATGGCATTAATGGGATAAATGGTGTAAATGCTAATTCAGTATTAAATATTAGCCTCGTAGGAAGAGGAGTATTAAATGCACAAAGTCCAGAAGGTGCCGCTGAAATAGTTGCTTACCAAGCATCTAAAAAATGGATTTACGCTATTAACAGTTCAGGCGATGACGCTGTTATTAATATTTTACCCGCCGATACCTTTGATACTGCCGCACTTGTTAAAGATAACGAAGGGGTTATAAACGGCACAAATTTAACGCCCGTTATTACGTTGTCTTTAAACGAGCATACCCAAGGCGATGCAAACAGCATTGCTATTGATGAAAATAATAATTTACTAGCGGTCGCAATGGCTGCTAAAAGCACGGGTGATGCAGGTCAAATTGCTTTTTACGATATAAGCGGCGACTCACCTGTATTTATTAAAAATGTTACAGTCGGATTTTTACCAGACATGGTGACGTTCACCCACGATGGCGCAAAGGCAGTGGTTGCTAACGAAGGTGAACCAAGTGGCGACTACAGCGTAGATCCTGAAGGTTCTATTAGTATTATCGATATAACAAATAATGTAATAGCCGATACGGCAATAAATATTGATTTTAAAGCCTATAACAACAAACAAACCGAACTAGAAGCACAAGGGGTAGTTTTTGCAAACCCCAATGGTCGTACTATTAACGGTAATCTAATAAATACCACCGTAGCTATGGATTTAGAACCCGAGTACGTTAGCATTTCTAAAGATAACAAATACGCTTATGTATCTATTCAAGAAAACAATGCACTTGCAATAGTTAACCTACAAGACAACAGCCTTGAGCTAAAGGGCTTAGGCTTTAAAGATTGGTCAAGCTTACAACTTGATGCCTCAGATAAAGATGGCGGCGTTAATTTTAAATCATACCCAGGGCTCTATGGTATGTACCAGCCCGATACTATCTCAAGCTTTAGTTGGAAAGGCGCTAACTTTATAGTCACTGCCAACGAAGGTGACGCAAGAGAATACTTTTTTGATACAACGGATGAAGCAGATTGTATAGCAAAGGGGGGACTTGATTACGATAAAGACGACGGCTGCTTAGCTTATATAGATGAGAGCCGCGTTGAAGACTTAACGCTTGCAGCTAATTTTGATTACTTAAATAACGACGATAATGATATTGGTCGCTTAAAAGTAACAACAATAAAAGGCGATACTAATAATGATGGTCAATACGAATCGCTTTATGCTTATGGTGCACGTTCGTTTACCATTTTGGACAGCAATGGGCTGGTGGTGTTTGATTCAGGCGATGATATAGGTCGTATTACTGCATCGGTTCATGGTGAAGCATTTAACAACAATGAAGATGAAAACAAAGGTGACTCACGTTCAGATGATAAAGGCGCAGAGCCAGAAGCGCTGACTATTGGTAAAATTGACGATCGTACATTTGCTTTTATAGGGCTCGAGCGTATGGGTGGGATTATGGTTTATGATATTACCAATCCATATAATGTGCAGTTTGAAGACTACTTCTATAATAGAGGCTTAATTAAAGACGCTAATATTACAGGCGATTTAGCGCCTGAAGGAATGGAATTCGTTCCAGCTGAGCAAAGTGCTACAGGAAACCCACTATTAATCGTTGGAAATGAAATATCAGGCTCCATTGCCGTATGGGAAATAGCATCTAAATAAACCTTTAATTTAAAATAAAGCTGTGTGTTGTTTGTTTAACATACAGCTTAGTTTAAACCTTACTAATACCTCATCAATAGATACTTATATTGTGCGTGTTTTTTAAACTAAAAGTATCCTGTAGCCCTTTATTTGTATAGCTTTCATACTAAATTCATTTAATTGTCAAAAAGCTGAAATAAAACATTGACCCCCGCTCGAATCTCCCTATAATGCGACCCCACTGAGACGGGAAACAGCAACGCATAGCGAGGCACGAACTACTCACAGAGTTAAATAAAACTTCGGTTTTAAATCTTCTAAAAAGAAAGTTTAAAACAAAGTGTTGACTCGAAAAATAAAGGGTGTATTATTCGCATCCCTTGAGACGCTAAAGCGACTCAAAACGTTCTTTAACAATATAAAGCAATCATCTGTGTGGGCACTCGTACAGATTGAGTTCTAACAGCCAACCTACTTAGGTAGCGAGGCAAACAAATTAGAGTCTCAATTGAAAACTGAGTGACCAACAGAAGTAACTTATTTATAAGTTGCTTCGGCACAGTCAATTCAATATCGAAAGATATTAAAAAATTCAG